>CAZQJB010000041.1:5607-9891 GCA_964593115.1 uncultured Aquificales bacterium | reverse complement strand
TAAACTGGCGGCTATGTTGCCCCTGTAGCCAGAGCCGCAGATGATGAGTATGGGATGCTCCTTTGGCAGGTCTGGTGGTTCTTCCAGCAGCCTGGTTAGGGGCAGATGTTCTACCCCTTCGATGTGGCCAGAGCCGTACTCCTGGCTGGTCCTTACGTCGTACACTGCCTGGTAGTATCCCGATTGCATTCTCTCTTTCAGCTCAATGGCCGATATCTGGCACAGCTTGCCCAGATGGTGGCCTGCCTCTTGCCAGCTCAGTATGCCACCGCCCAGGTAGCCTAATATCCTGTCGTATCCTATGCGGTGAAGCTGGGCCGTTATCTCTTCAAAGTCCCTGGGGTGTTGCAGTACGAGTATCAGCTCTGATTCGGGCTCGATCACCATGCCTACCCAGTTGGCCGCCTTCTCAGATAGGCCGATGTTTATGCTGCCCGGTATGTGGGCGCCCCCGAAGGCAGCAGAGTCCCTGGTGTCGAGCACCACCGCCCCCGATCTTATGCGCTCTTTCACCTGCCTGGGAGATAGGTACCTCGATCCCGGGCACTTCTCGAGCAGTCTTGGTCCCCTCTTGTTGGTTTCGATGATGTGGGCAAAGCTCTTTGGCCGCTCTGGAAAGGAGGTGGTGAACTCCCGGTGAAACTCCTCCCAGTCCAACGAGAGCACCGGGTTGGCCCTCTTTTCGAAACCGATGGTGGAGCTTGGCTTAGAGCTCATCCCCTTGCCGCAGAGCGAGCCTTCGCCGTGGGCGGGATATATCTCCATGCTGTCAGGCAGCCTGCCCAGGCGGTGATGCAGGGAGTCGAACAGGTTCTTCACCTGCTCTTCTATCAGCTCGTCTCCTGCAAGGTCGGGCCTGCCAACGTCTCCCACGAAGAGGCAGTCTCCAGTCAGCACGAACCAGGGCTCTTCGTGGCGGGACAGGTCTGTCACCAGTATGGACATCAGGTGGGGGGTGTGGCCAGGGGTCTTCATGAACCTGAGCCCCACCTTTCCCAGCCGCATCTCTTCACCGTCTCTCACCTCCATGTGGGGAAACTCTACTGGGGTGCCCTCCATGAAGAGTATCTCTGCACCGGTTCTCTCTTGAAGCTCCCGGTTGCCGCTGACGTGGTCGGCGTGGATGTGGGTCTCGAAGATGTGGGTTATCCTCATGCCATTCTCCCGTGCCACCTCGATGTACTCCTGAACATCCCGCTTTGGGTCAACCACGCAGGCAACACGGCCCTGTGGACACCCTATGAGGTAAGAGAGGCACCCCATGCCCGCCACTGTGAACTGTTTGAAAAACAAACCCTTACTCCTTCTCAGAAAGATCGCCCTTCAGTCTCGCTGCGACCTTTAGTCCCAGCTCGAAGCACTGGTTCAGCACCTCTTTATCGGGCACGTATTTAACCTTTATCTCGTCGAGCATCTCAACCTTTGTGGCCTCGAGGAACTCCCTGACCTGCTTCACCGACTCTCCGCTCCAGCCGTACGAGCCGAAGGCTGCTCCAATGAGATTCTGGGGTTTTAGCCCCTTGACGTAGGTCAGCACGTCGGACATGGAGGGCAGGAGGTTGTTGTTGAGCGTGGGAGAGCCCGCGATAAGGGCACCGGCCTCAAGCACCTCGGTTATCACGTCGCTTCTCGAGAAGCCGGCGAGGGGCATGAGTTTAACCGGGCAACCGCCCTTCACGAGACCCTCGCAGATGGTGCGTGCCATGAGGTCGGTGCTGCCCCACATGGTGTCGTAAACCACCACCGCCTTGGTGGTGGGCTCTTGCCTGGCCCACCGTTGGTAGAGCGAGAACACCTCGGATATATCCTCTGGCCTTCTCCAGATGGGGCCGTGGTCCGTTGCCACCACCTTGGGCTCTATGCCGAGTCCTTTAACCTTCTCCAGAAGTTTCAGGACCAGGTTGGAGTAGGGGAGCAGGATGTTTGCGTAGTAGGTTGCGGTCTCCCTCCAGACAAGCCCGGGATCCACCTGGTCTGCAAAGAGCTCGCTGCACGCGAGGTGCATGGCGAAGGCGTCTTGGGAGAAGAGCACCTTCTGGTCTGGCAGCCAGGTGAACATGCTGTCGGGCCAGTGAAGCATGCGCGTCTCGATGAACTGGACCTTGATATTGCCCAGGCTGAGCTCCTCCCCGTCCTTCACTGCGGTCACCGGTACGTTCCAGTGAAGCTGGTCTTTAAGGTTCTTAACTCCCATGGGAGAGGCGAACACCCTCTCTGGCTTAACCAGCTCCACCACCTCTGTCAGGGCACCTGAGTGGTCCATCTCAGAGTGGTTGGATACTATGTAGTCTATCTCCCTGGGGTCTATCACGCTGGATATGCGTGATAGAAGCTCGTTCTTGAACTGTTTCTTGCAGGTGTCCACCAGTATCTTCTTCTCGCCCAGCACCAGGTAAGCGTTGTAGGTGGAGCCCTGGTGTGTGGAGTATCCGTGAAAGTTTCTCAGGCTCCAGTCTCTAACCCCAACCCAGTAGATGCTGTCACTAACCTCTATTGCCTTGAACATTGTCTGGTATCCTCTCAAAAAAATGGGGAAGGACCAGCCGGCCCTTCCCCCTGCCTGCTTGCCATCCTTAACCTTGGGCCAACGCTGGGGATGTTCTCTGCCCCAGTTCCCTGTCCATCATGAAGAGGGGGCCCGTCTGCTCACCTATCATGCGTAGCCTCTCGAGGATGGAGCCGAAGTTGGCCTCTTCCTCCACCTGCTCTGTGACGAACCACTGTAGGAATATCTGGCTTGCGTGGTCCCTCTCCTTTAGGGCCATCTCCATGAGGTCGTTGATGAGGCTGGTTACGTACTGCTCGTGCTTGAAGGCCGCCTCGAACACGTCGAGGGGTGATTCCCAGTCTGTTGGAGGCCCGGCTATTTCGCTGAGTTTCACCCTTCCGCCACGCTCGTTGATGAAGCTGTAGAACTTCATGGCGTGCTCCACCTCTTCTACAACCTGCGCCTTCATCCACGAGGCGAACCCAGTGAGGTTGCGGCTCTCGAACCATGCGGTCATGGAGAGATACATGTAGGCAGAATAGAGCTCGGCGTTGAGCTGCTTGTTGAAGGCCTCTTCCATGCTTGGCGTCATCTTCAGCTCCTCCAGAGCCCGTGAAGGTTGCAGTACTCCCTTGCGAAGAGGTTCTCTCCATCCACCGGGAAGAAGGCCTCGGGGGCCTCTCCTGGCTTCAGGAAGCTGCGATAGACTTTGCCGTCCACAATCACCTCTATCCACTGGATGTAGTGCTTCTCCTCCATGGGATGGCTAACGCTTCCCACCTTCACCAGCACGCCACCGTCCTTCTTCTCCACCACAGGCACGTGTTTCTCCTGGGCGGCATCTGTGGTTCCCTCTTCCAGCTTAACCATGGGGGCGCCGCAGCACACCAGGGCACCCTTGCCCCCCTGCAGGACCTCAACGATGTTTCCGCACTTCTCGCAGATGTAAACCTCGTATCTCTCTGGCATATCGCACCTCCTTCTGACGCTTAACGGTGTTACTTTTTCACCCCAAGGGTTCTTATTCAGAACCTATGGGACATCTCGAACTCCTTCATCCCGAAGTAGAAGCCGGTGTTGGTGATGCTGTCTATCTCGGCCTGTATCAGGTCGTAGTGGGTCTCTTCCCAGCGTGCCAGCTCTTTTGCCAGTTTCTTGGTCTCGGGATCGCTGGCCTTCTCGGCCAGCTCTGAAAAGTACTTCGATGCGTTCTTCTCGAACTCCAAGGCCATTTTGAGGGCCTCTATGTCAGATGCGCCCTCTTCTCCCTTGATTAGCCCGTCCTTAGACTTTATCTTGGGGAGCATACCCTCTATCTCTTCTGTGGGGATGTGGGGTTTCCCCATCACCTTGCCCTCAACGATGTTTGCCTTGATGCCCTCCAGGATGGTCATGTGCTCGTACTCGTCCTTTGCAAGGCGTATGAACATGTTCTTGCCAGTCATGCTCTTGGACTTGTGTGCAAAGTTGAGGTAGTTTATGAGACCCTTCTTCTCCAATGCTATTCCCGCGTCAATCACCTTTACCAGATCGCTGCTCTCCACTGCTTTCTCCTCCTTGGTACTTTGGTTGGGTGGGGCTGGTGAACGATTGAGAGCACCAGCCTCACCCCTAATATAGGCTGCTCACATTTAGGGTCAAGAAGGGTTCACATCTTCACCTCAACCACCGTGCTGGCCTCGTTCACCTTCACTGGTGAGTACTCGCTCTTGGGCAGCTTCAGAAACTCGCCCACTGAGGATGGCACTAGGCTGTAGTACAGGGTTGCGGTTATGGTTACCGGTCCAGGGGCAAGG
>CAZQJB010000041.1:0-5597 GCA_964593115.1 uncultured Aquificales bacterium | reverse complement strand
AGTTCTCTATCCTGGTCTGTCGGGGACCTATGCGGTAGTCAACCAAGGTGTTCTTGGCGGTGTACCACTGGCATATTGTCTGCCTTCCCTTGGGGTCCAGGAATGGCTTGCGGAATATCCTTGCGCCATTTGGAACGTCTCCGTCCCTCTTGAGCCCCTTGAAGTTCTTGATACCCATTATCTCTCCCATGGCCTGGTATGCGTAGGCATTGGAGTCTGCAATGGTGTATTCCTCTCCCTCAAATCCCTTGGGGGTTACCGGTATGCTGAACCGGTGGCCCTGTGAGTCGGTGGCCCAAACCTCGAGCCAGAGCATTCTCTCTTCTGTTGAGCCCGAGGGGATGTAGTGTCCCACCTTGCCGTTGAACAGCTCTACCCTTAGCTTCAACTCAGAGCCGGCCTTGACATTGGCCTTCTTTGGATAGATGGCCACGTCAACCGCCCCTGCGAGCTTGCTGGCAAAGTGCGCACCGTGGAAGGTGTGGTGGGCTATGTTCTCCCTCTTCTTTCCTGCCCTGGCGGATTTTCCAGGTGCGTAGTACATGTGGCAATCCTGGCATCTGACCCCCTCTTTTGCGTAGGGGCCCTCTTTCCACTCCCGGTAGGTGCTCTTCACCCAGGCGCCGTAGGGACTTGCCTCGTCGTGGCAGGTGGCGCACATCTCGGGGCTTCTCAAGAAGGCAGAGTAGTGGGTACCGTGGGGTGCCCTGGCGTCCTTCCTAGGTCCCTCTTTCACCTTGTTGGGCTCGATGGTGTAGCTGAAGTTGTAGGGGGTCTTTTCGGTGGTGCCTGTGATGTTGTGGCAGACCTCGCAGCTCACACCCTCGTTGGCCCTGGTGTTGGCCGAGGGGGACTTGGGTGGGATGTCTCCTGAGAGGAAGGCGAGTGGTGAGTGGCAGGCTATACATCCCGCCTTCACCCCGGCCACCTTCTCGAACTTCATGGCATGGGGCAGGGCCAGCTTGAAGTATTCTGCATCGTCCCATGCGTGGGTGAACGATTTTGCCATGAGGCTCTGGCTCCATTCCTGGTATATCTCTCTGTGGCACATGCCGCACTTCTTTGGGCTCTTGAAGTCCTTGTAGTGGTATTTACCCATACTCGCGGCCCTTGCCACTCCCATGGAGAAGACCAGTACCGCCGCCGCGGCCACGGTCACTAAGGCTCGCTTCATACCTACACCTCCTCCAAATCCATTTGATCTTTCTTTCATTCTCTTCATTTAACCCTACCAGTTCTCTCCCCAGAGCTCGAAGTACGCCCTTGGATGCGCGCAGGCGGGGCAGGTTTCGGGGGGTTCGAGCCCCTCGTAAACGTAACCGCAGTTTCTGCAGCGCCACAGTACCTTCTCTGGACGCTTGAACACCCTGTCGTTCTCTATGTTGGACGCCAGGTCTAAGTAGCGCTTTTCGTGGTACTTTTCGGCAACGGCTATGCTCTTCAGGGTGGCCGCTATCTCGGGGAAACCCTCGTCCTCGGCAGTTGCGGCAAACTCTGGGTACATCTCTGTGTACTCGTAGTGCTCTCCTGCAGCAGCGTCTTTCAGGTTTTCAAGGGTAGAGCCTATCACCCCTGCAGGAAAGGCTGCCGATATCACCACCTCGCCCCCCTCTAACAGCTTGAAAAGCCTCTTTGCGTGCTCCTTCTCCTGGTTTGCGGTCTCTTCGAATATGTAAGATATCTGTACGTATCCCTCTTTTTTTGCCTGGCTTGCAAAGTAGGTGTACCGGTTTCTCGCCTGCGACTCGCCTGCAAAGGCGGTGAGCAGGTTCTTCTCTGTCTTTGTGCCTTTAAGTTTACCCAATGTTCTTCCTCCTCTTTCTCTTTGCTTTTTCTGTTTAGGCTTTTGCCTTGCCATCGTCGGTGATGGCGTACTTGCACCTTACGGGGCTATCCACGTATCCCAGTTTTTTCAATACCTTGATGTTTGCGCTCACCTCTTTCGACTCCATACCCACGGCCTCTGCTATCTGCTTTGGAGCCAAGGGCTTACCCATATCGTTCAAGGCACCAAGAATCTTTTTCTGGGCCTCGTTAAGGCCTTCTGCATTCTCTGCGGATTTTCTCTTGCAGCCCATTTTTACCTCCTCACTATGCGTCGCTGTTATTTTTGCCCATCTCCCGGGAGCATTGTGGGCAGATACCCAGTATGTTTATGGCACACTCCACTATGGTGTATCCCGTGTCGGGATCAAAGCCTTCCCGCACTTCTGGAAAGTGGCTTAGGGGATAGTCCTCTATCTTTCCGCACCTTATGCATATTATGTGGGGATGCGGCCTTGTTCCGCCGTCAAAGCGCATCTTCTTACCGGCAACCTCCAGCCTCTTTATCTCACCCATGGAGGCCAGCAGTTCAAGATTCCTGTAAACGGTGCCAAGGCTTATCTGGGGAATCTTCTTCTTGACCTCTATGTAAACCTCATCTGCAGTTGGGTGGGTGTGCATTCCCCTTATGGTCTCCAATATGGTCTCTCTCTGATGGGATTTTCTCATGGCTCTCCTTTAATAATAGTAATCTTTCTTGCTAATGAGGGAATATAGGTTGAAGGGTTGCCTTTGTCAACAAGGTGTTTGAACAAAAGGCCATTTTTTATTGCCAAGTTTATGATATAACTCGTCTTGTTCACAAGCAAAACCTGCATATTAGGGTTATGGGATACCGGGTTATACCGAATATACGGTTGTGATGTGTTCAAAGCACCTTGAGCACATTGGTATTATTAGGTACTATTGCCTTGTTGGATAGAGGTTTGTCTGTGGTGGTTTTAGGTTGAATGTGCATGGGAGCTGGTTTTGAGATGGGGGTAGGCGTGGTTGGTCGTATTGGAGGCAGGGCTAATGTTAGAGGCCAGTAAGCTCTCTTTTGGTGATTATGGCGATACAGTTAGGGATAGGGGTTTTCTTCTCCCCGCCGTTGTCGTGGGGCTGTTCATCATGGCGGTTGGGTTCATGGTCTCCTACAAGACCTACAGAGATGTGCTTGACTACAAGGAGAGCGTGGCTGCTCAGTTTGCCCGTCACGAGAGCGAGCTGGTCAACTCAAACCTTGAGAGCATCAAGAGCCAGCTTGCCTTGCTTGCAAATGATCCTCGCCTTGCCCATTTTATCTTGAGAAGAGGCGAGTTTGATAAGGTTTCTATCGAAAGAATGTTCACCCTTGCCGTTCGCAACACCCAAGGGTTGTTGACGGTTTACCTTTTAGACAGCCAAGGGAGATGCGTGGTCTCCACAATGTCCAGCATATTGGGTAAAAACTACGCGTTCAGGCCCTATTTCAAGAGGGCGCTATCCCTTGGCGAGGCCTTTTACGTGGCCTGCGGGGTCACTACCGGGACGCCTGCAATATACCTGAGCATGGCCATAAGGGATAAGGCAGGCAACTCTTTAGGGGTTATAGTGTTTCGGTTCTCCCACAGGGTGTTTTTAGGCCGGATGGGGGAGTCGAGCATCCTTGGACTTATACATGGTGGTGGAGGCGAGGAGTACGCCTCGGCCATAGCCACCAAAGAGGGTGTGTTCTTCGACGGAAGCGGAGAGCTTCTCTCGTTCTCGCCCCTCTCTAAGGCTCTCAAAGAGAAGCTGGTGAAGAGCAGGCAGTTTCCGGTTGATGCCATAAGGTCTTTGGGGTTAGGCGGGGATGTTTGGAGCAGGCTTAAAAGGGCGGGGCGATTACGGGTAACTGTGGCTGGTAATAGATACGAGTGCTGGTTGTTCCCGCTGGGCTACTACGATGCCTATGTGTTGACCATGGCCAGGATGTTCAGCTCTGCAAGGCCGTTCTACCTGATGCCTTTAACGTTCATGCTCCTCTTCCTCCTCCTCGCCCTGGCTATGGGAACCACCTACTACCACCAGAGAAGGGCAACTCAGGCTGCCTTGGCCACCGAAAAGGCTTACATGTTGCAGCGCGAGACAGAAGAGATGGCGTACCGGATATTGGAGGGTGCCAACCAGGGTGTATTGATGATGGAACCCGTTGATCTGCGCATAACCTACGCCAACGCTGCCATCTTGCGGTTGCTCGGTATTCATGACGAGCAGAATATGCCCGATAATATGTTGGATGTGGTGGTTCCCGAAGACCTGGATAGGGTGAAGGCGAGGCTCAGCAACTTGGAGTGCGGAGAGCACGTGGAGATCGCCACCGAGCTTGTTAAAAAGGATAACGGGACGGTGCCCGTTCACGTGAGCTTTTCCGTGGTGGAATCTCCCGGCGGTCCTAAGATGGTGGCCTTTGTGACCGACCTTTCTGAGTACATGGCAATAAAAGAGCAGGCGAGAAAACTGGCCAAGGCCGTAGAGAAGGCGGGGAGCACCGTGGTGATAACGGATAAGAGCGGGACCATAGAGTACGTGAATCCCACCTTCACAGAGGTGACAGGATATACGCCGGAGGATGCCATTGGACAGAACCCCAGGGTGTTGAAGTCAGGTGTACATGACAGAGCCTTTTACCGAGAGCTTTGGAGCACCATTCTCTCTGGCAAGACCTGGAAGGGCGAGTTTTGTAACAGGAGAAAGGACGGCTCCCTCTATTGGGAGCGCGCCAACATCTCTCCCATAACCGATGATAAGGGTGAGATCACCCACTTCGTGGCCATAAAGCAGGAGATCACCAGAGAGGTGGAGCTTAGGAGAGAGGTTGAGCGCAAGGCCCAAGAGATAAACATGATACTCGATGGTATGGGGGTGGGCATATTCTACATCAAGAACCGCACGGTTGTTCGCTGTAACAAGGCGGCTGGTCTCATACTGGGCTACGACCAAGAGGAGCTTTTGGGCAAGACCGCCTACGATTTCTATGTTTCACGGGAAGAGGCTGAGAGATACGGGAGAGAGATGTATCCCCTGCTGGAGAGGGGAAAGCGTGTTGTTAAAGAGGTTGTATTCAAAAAGAAGAACGGGGAGCACTTGTGGGTAAGGTTGGGTGGTAGCCTCGTTGATCCCAGTAATCCCTCTGAGGGCTCTGTCTGGACCATCGAGGATATCACAGATGAAAAGAGTCTAAGAGACGCCCTTGCAAGCAGGGATGCCCTGTTTGGGGCAATAAGCAGGGCATCTGCCTCTTTACTGGGGGCGGGAGAGTGGCAAGAAGCGGTTCATGATTTCATCTCTGCCTTGGGTGCCGTGACGGATGCCAGCAGAATAGGGGTGAGTAGGGTGGAGGTGCTTGAAGATGAGAAGCAGGTGAAAGTTGTACGCGTAGCCCAATGGGTCACTTCAGATAGGTACGGGGTTCTGGATAGAGAGAATCACTTTCCCGTAGAGGGCACGCTTTATCAGCGGTGGCTCAGTACACTTAGTGCAGGTGATGCCGTGCAGGTAGAGTTGTCAAAGCTCGCCCCGGAAGATGTTGAGGTTTTTCGAAGGAGAGGTGTCAAGTCATTAATGTTGTTACCAATACTGGTAGAAGGTGCACTGTGGGGTGTCTGTGCCATAGAGGATTGCGAAAGAGAGAGGCGATTATTACAGGTAGAGGTAGAGGCACTGACGGTTGCCGCCAATGTTCTTGCCGCGGCCATCGGACGCGAGCTCAAAGAGAAGCAGCGTATTGCAGAAGAGGCGAGGCTTTCGGCGGTGGTTAAGAACGCCAAGAG
>CAZQJB010000040.1:0-9949 GCA_964593115.1 uncultured Aquificales bacterium | reverse complement strand
GGGTTGCCCTCTCCATCGAAACCCCTGACGTTGGATATGGTCTCGTCCTTCTCCTTAAGGCTCGAGATCATCTCTTCGGTCACCCTCTCGGTGGTGGCACTCCAGATACCTATCACCCTGTTGTACTTCTCGCTCCTGGTGATAAGACCCTCCATGTAAGCATTCTCGACCTCGTGCACCCTCTTGTAGGCGTCCTCTATCAGGTGGGCCTTGGACGAGGGCACCTCTAAATCGTCAACGCTCACCGAGAGGCCCGATATGGTGGCATACCTGAACCCGAGTTCTTTCAGGCTCTCAAGCAGGTGAATGGTTCTTACCAGTCCCACCTTCTTCACGCAGTCTGCAACAAGCTGCTGAAGCCCCTTCTTGTTCATCACCCTGTTCACGAAAGAGAAGGGTATCTCTTTGGGAACCACCTGGTAGAGCACTATTCTGCCCACGGTGGTCTCAACCAACTCGCCGTCGTGACGCACCTTGACCTTGGCCTGCAGGTGAACCACCTTCTCGTCGTAGGCCAGCAGGGCCTCGTCCATTGACGAGAAGATCTTCCCCTCTCCGGGGGCCCTGCCCCGGCTCTTGGTGAGGTAGTAACATCCCAGAACTATGTCCTGGGTGGGATGTGCCAGGGGCTTGCCATTGGCAGGAGAGATGACGTTGTGGGGGGCAAGGATGAGCATGAGGCACTCCGCCACCGCCTCGTAAGAGATGGGCAGGTGCACCGCCATCTGGTCACCGTCGAAGTCCGCATTGAATGCCACGCACACAAGGGGATGCACCTTGATGGCCTTACCCTCAACCAGTACGGGCTCAAAGGCCTGTATGCTGGGCCTGTGAAGGGTGGGGGCCCTGTTCAGCATCACGGGATGCTCCTTCACCACCTCTTCCAGGGCATCCCATACATCCTTCTCTCCTGTCTCCACCATTTTCTTGGCTATCTTCATGGTGGGGGCAACCATCTTCTCGAACATGAGCTTGTGGTAGATGAAGGGTTTGAACAGCTCTAAGGCCATAACCTTGGGTAAGCCACACTGGTTTATGGCAAGGTTGGGCTCTACCACGATAACCGACCTGCCTGAAAAGTCTATGCGCTTGCCCAGCAGGTTCTGGCGAAAACGTCCCTGTTTGCCCCTTAAAGAGTCAGATAGAGACTTTAACGGCCTGCCGTTCTGTCCCTTCACCGGCCTGCTCAGGCGGCCGTTGTCGAACAAGGAGTCCACCGCCTCTTGAAGCATACGCTTCTCGTTCCTCACGATTATCTCTGGGGCCTTCAGGCTCAACAACCTTTTCAACCTGTTGTTACGGTTTATCACCCGTCTGTAGAGGTCGTTCAGGTCGCTGGTGGCGAACCTGCCTCCGTCCAAGGGTACAAGGGGACGCAGGTCAGGCGGAATAACGGGGAGCACCTCCAGGATCATCCACTCGGGCCTGTTTCCAGACGAGCGGAACGCCTCTACCACCTTGAGCCTCTTGATGATGTTCTTCTCGGTCTGCTTTGAGGTTACGGTTATGAGTTGCTGCCTGAGGTCGTTGGCAAGCTCGTCTAAGTCTATCTCTTTCAAGAGGTCACGTATGGGCTCTGCACCCATACGGGCGTCGAAGGAGTTGCCGTACTGTTCCCTTAGCACCGCGTACCTGGCCTCGCTCAAGATCTCCCCCTTCTTCAACGGGGTGTCGGCGGGGTCCACCACTATGTAGGCATCGTAGTAGATCACCCTTTCGAGCTGCCTTATGGGTATGTCGAGCAAGAGGCCTATCTTGCTCGGCAGCACCTTCACGAACCAGATGTGGGTCACCGGGGCGGCAAGCTCTATGTGACCCATCCTCTCCCTGCGAACCCGTGAGGTGGTCACCTCGACCCCGCACTTGTCGCACACAACGCCCCTGTGCTTCACCTTCTTGTACTTTCCACAGATACACTCCCAGTCTTTCACCGGGCCGAATATCTTCGCGCAGAAGAGGCCGTCCTTCTCTGGTTTGAAGGTACGGTAGTTGATGGTCTCCGGCTTCTTCACCTCTCCCCTGGACCACGACCTTATCTTCTCTGGAGAGGCAATCTGGATCCTTATTGCATCGAAATCCTTGGGATCCTTTGGTTTTTCGTAAAGACCGAGTATCTCCTCCACTACCATCTCCTCCTCGGATCCTCTAAGAGAGGACCTTCTTCTTTCTCTCGAGGAGCTCTATGTCTATGCAGAGCCCCTGGAGCTCCTTGATCAACACCCTGAAGGATTCGGGAAGGCCCACCTCGAGGGTGGGATTACCCTTCACTATCGACTGGTACATCCTGCTGCGACCCGCGATGTCATCGGACTTCACCGTGAGCATCTCTTGCAGGGTGTAGGCGGCACCGTGCCCCTCTAAGGCCCAGACCTCCATCTCTCCCAGCCTCTGGCCACCAAAGTGGGCCTTGCCACCAAGTGGCTGCTGGGTCACCAATGAGTAAGGGCCAGTGGAACGGGCGTGCACCTTCTCCTCCACCAGGTGGTGCAGCTTGAGCATGTAGATGTAACCCACTGTGACCGTCTGGTGAAAGTACTCGCCGGTACGGCCATCCCTGATTCTCATGCGGCCAGACTCGGGCACCCCTGCCTGCCGAAGCAATGCCTTTATCTCTTCCTCTTTGGCACCGTCGAAGACCGGGGTGGACATGGGAACACCGCGGCGGGCCAGCTCCCTGGCCATATCCCAGAGCTCGTCGTCGTCCATCTCGTCTATCCACTCGTTTGCAGGGGCGTATATCTTCTTTATGTACTCCCTCACCCTGGGCAGTGCCTCATCCCTGGCGGTCTCCATGAGCCGACCTATGTTCTCGCCGAACTTCTTGGCAGCAAGGCCAAGGTGGGTCTCGAGTATCTGGCCTATGTTCATTCGAGAGGGAACCCCCAAGGGGTTAAGTATTATGTCAACCGGGGTGCCGTCATCGAGAAACGGCATGTCCTCTTCCCTCAGAATCTTAGAGATCACCCCCTTGTTACCGTGACGCCCAGCCATCTTGTCTCCCTCTTGGAGTTTCAGCTTAACCGCCACGAACACCTTCACCCTTGCCTGTACGCCAGGGGGAAGCTCGTCTGGCCTCTCTAAGTGCTCTATGGCCACCTCACGTTTCTCACTAACGTCCTTTAACTGGGCATTTGTGCGCTCGGTAACCTCTTTTAGACGCATCTTATCTTTCTTGGAAAGACTGACCGAGATAGACCTTACCCCGTAATGAGGCACCATGTTATACGCCTCTTCAGTGAGAACCTGGCCCTTCTTCAAGATCACCTCTCCTGTCTCGGGATGCTTGAGGGATGCCGTCAGCTTCTTGCCCACCAAAAGGTCCTTCAGGATACGGGCCTCTTCCTCCCAGATCACCTTGTTGATGTCTGCGAAGTTTCTTTCGAGCCTCTCCCTTGCCTCTTGCTGGCAGGCCAGCTTGGTGGAAACGTTCTCCTCGTTGCCCCTGCGGGTGAAGATGCGCACGTCCATCACCACGCCCTCGACCCCGGGAGGCACCTTCAAAGAAGTGTCTTTAACGTCCCTTGCCTTCTCTCCAAATATGGCCCTTAACAGCTTCTCCTCGGGGGTCAGGTATTGCTCGCCCTTGGGAGTAACCTTGCCCACCAGTATGTCTCCGGGCTTCACGTGGGTGCCTATACGCACTATGCCCGCTTCGTCGAGGTTGGCCAGGGCCTCGGCCCCCACGTTGGGAATATCGCTTGTTATCTCCTCGGCCCCCACCTTGGTGTCCCTGGCCTCAACCTCGAAGACGTCCACGTGGATAGAGGTGTAGATATCCTCCTTCACCAGCCTCTCGTTGATGATGATGGCGTCTTCAAAGTTGTAACCACCCCAAGGCATAAAGGCCACGAGAAGGTTTCTACCCAGTGCAAGTTCCCCGTTGTCAGTGGCGGCTCCGTCTGCAATAAGGTCTCCCTTTTCAACCCGTTGCCCCTTTCTTACCCGGGGTGTATGCGAGAAGGTGGTGCCCTGGTTCGACCTGGCGAACTTGGTGAAGTGGTAAACGTCAACCCCGCCTCCCTCTTCGGGATCCACCAGCACTATGGCCCTGTCGGCATCGACGCTCCTCACTATTCCGCCCCTCTTTGCGAGCACCAGTATCCCGGAATCTTCTGCCACCTTTCTCTCCATACCCGTTCCCACAAGGGGAGCATCTGTCTTGAGAAGGGGCACCGACTGCCTCTGCATGTTACAGCCCATAAGGGCACGGTTGGCGTCGTCGTGCTCCAGGAAGGGAATGAGCGAGGCAGAGACACTGACCAACTGCTTAGGAGAGACGTCCATGTAGTCCACCTCGTCAGGGGATACGGTGACGAACTCGCCGGCCTTTCGGGCAGACACCCTGTCGAGCAAGAAACGACCCTCTCTGTCTATCGGGGCATTGGCCTGTGCAATGGTGTACATCTCTTCGTCAAAGGCGGCCAGGTACTCTATCTCCTTCGTGACCTTGCCGTCCTTCACCTTGCGGTATGGGGTCTCGACGAAACCGAAACGGTTCACCCTTGCGTAAGAGCCCAAGGAGGTTATCAGACCGATGTTCGGGCCCTCTGGGGTCTCGATGGGACATATTCTGCCGTAGTGGGATGGATGAACGTCTCTCACCTCGAAACCCGCCCTCTCCCTTGTGAGCCCTCCAGGCCCCAGGGCGCTGAGGCGCCTCTTGTGTGTGACCTCGGATAGGGGGTTTGTCTGGTCCATAAACTGTGATAGCTGTCCACTGCTGAAGAAGTTTCTAACAAGGGCAGTGAAGGGTTTTGACGAGATGAGCTCGTGGGGCATCATGGATTCGATATCCTCTACGCTCATCTTCTCCCTTATGGCCCTCTGTATCCTCACAAGCCCCGCCCTGAGCTGGTTCTCCAAGAGCTCCCCAACGGCGCGTATCCTTCGGTTTCCCAGGTGGTCAATGTCGTCCACGGGCTCCAGGTCTTTAACTATTCTTATCATCTTGCGAATTATCTCGATGATGTCCTCTTTTCTCAGAATCCTCACCGAGAGAGGAACCTCATCGTCAGAGAACCCGAGCCTCCTGTTTATCTTTAGCCTTCCAACCTCTGAAAGGTCGAAACGATCAGAGTCGAAGAAGAGCCTGTTGAAGAACTCTGCCACAACCTCGGCAGCAGGTGGATCACCTGGACGCATCTTGCGGTATATCTCGGCCTGGGCCTCCTCCTGGGTGCTACACTTGTCTGCTGCAAGGGCCTCCCTGATGGAGGGATCCACGCCCTCGCCCTCGAGCACCACTAAATCGAACTCTTCAACGCTCTGCCTGAACAGGTCGAGCACCTCGGGGGTGATCTTCTGGTTACACTTGACCAGCACCTCTCCCGTAGCAGAATCCACGACGTCAGAGGCCATAACCCTGCCCAGAAGGTCGTTTTCGGTCAACGGTATGCCATCGAGCCCGGCCTCCCTTATTCTTTTAAGGGCGGCCTTGCTCATCTTCATTCCAGCCCTCAAGAGAACGTCGCCGGTCCTGAAGTCCACCACGTCCGATGAGAACCTGCGACCTAAAAGGGAGTCAGATACCGTCAGCTCAAACCTTAGGCCCCCTCCCTTCACGTAAACTGTCTCGATCTCGTAGAACTCTTCCAGTATCTCCTCTGGGCTCATACCCATGGCAAGAAGCAGGGTGCTGACCAGGAACTTTCGGCGCTTGTCTATCTTCACCGAAAGCACCCCTTTGGCATCGTATTCAAAGTCGAGCCAAGAGCCCCTGTAGGGAATCACCCTGCCCAATATGGCCACCTTTGAGCCCGCGCTCCTTATTCTCTCGAACACCACACCGGGGGACCTGTGGAGTTGGCTAACCACCACTCTCTCCACCCCGTTTATCACGAAGGTGCACTTGTCGGTCATCAGCGGCACCTCGCCCAGGTAAACCTTCTGGTCCCTCATGTCCCTGATGGAGACCTCTTGGGTCTCCTCGTCCTTGTCGAAGACAATGAGCCTGAGCATGGCCCGAACTGGGGCCCCGTAGGTGGCCCCCCTCTCCTTGCACTCCTCTACCGTGTACTTGGGCGTTGGACGCAGCTTCTCACCACACTGCGGACACACAACATTGGGCCCTCCAAGGCCCTTGTACTCTCCGCAACTGCAACGCCACTTCTCTATCTCGTATCCCAGGTACTCTAACCTGGCGGTACCTGTGAAATCGTGTATCGGAAAGACATGGCGGAAAACCGCCTCTAAACCGCGCTCCTCCCTCTGATCCGGAGGCGTGTCAAACTGAAGAAAGCCAGCATAAGAGTCCCTTTGCAGCTCTAACAAAAAGGGAAGATCCACAACCTCTTCTATTTTAGAGAAGTTTCTTCTAACCACCTTTGCCATGCAAGTTCCCCCTACCAGGGATAGATTGCGAGGGAGACAGTGTTAAACCTGCCTCCCTCTGATCAACTTTAGTCTCTTCTTTCACCTTCCGTGCCCAGGGGGCACCCTTTTGTAGTTTCGGGATGGTATGGAATGTTAATCACTTAACCTCTACGGTAGCACCCACCTCTTCGAGCTGCTTCTTGACGTCCTCTGCCTCTTCCTTGGAGAGGCCCTCTTTGACCACCTTGGGCACACCCTCAACGAGCTCTTTGGCCTCTTTAAGTCCAAGGCCAGTGAGGGCACGCACCACCTTGATCACCTGGATCTTCTGGTTGCCGAACTCCTTCAAGACCACGTCGAACTCGGTCTTCTCCTCCTCGGCCGCCGCCTCTGCACCAGGAGCGGCTGCACCAGGCACCGCCGCAACGGCCACAGGGGCCGCTGCAGACACGCCGAACTTCTCTTCAAGCTCCTTCACGAGCTCTGCCAGCTCAAGAACCGACATGCTCTCGATATACTTGATAACATCCTCTTTCGTGATATCAGCCATGACTCTACGCCTCCTCTTTCTCTCTCTTCTCTTTTATCGCGTTCAAAACGTTCACCAGACCGCCCATCACCCCTGAAAGCACCCTCACGAAACCAGAGGTAGGTGCCTGCAAGGTTCCCAGAAGCTTGGCAATGAGCACCTCCCTGGGGGGCAGCTCAGAGATCTTGATCACGTCGTCAACAGTGCAGAACGAGCCCTCGATCAACCCTGCCTTTATGGCCAGGTTCTCGTTATCTTTGGCGAACTCTGCCAGTACCTTGGTCAAGGCAACCGCGTCTCCCTCGGTGGAGACCACGGCCGTGGGACCCTTGAAGAAATCCAGGATCTCCTCGCACTCCAAGGACTGGGCTGCCCGGGAGGCCAATGTGTTCTTCACCACCTCCATGGAACCGCCCACCTCCCTTATGCGGTTTCTAAGGTCGGTCACATCGGCCACGTCTATTCCCTGGAAGTTGACCAGGATAAGGCCCTTGCTCTCCAGGAAACGCTCTTTGAGCTGGGCGACCTTCTCCTCTTTCTTTCCAATGTGCTTGCTACGAACAGCCATGCTCTCTATCACCCCCTTTTCTGATATGATGGTACCGGGGCAAAGACTAACCTTAGGCAGGTCTCGGTGGGCAGGAGAACATCTCCCCCATTAAACCCCAAGAGGCACCCACGGTCTTCGACCCCAGGCTCAAACAGGACAGCACCCTGCTCAGATCTCGTCCAGGGCACTACCCACGTCCACCTTCACCCCCGGTCCCATTGTGGGGGACAAGGTGATGTTCTTGAAATAGGTTCCTTTGGCGCTGGCTGGCTTGGCCCTCTGTATGGAGTCGAGAACAGACTTGGCATTCTCGTAGAGTTTATCTACCTCGAAAGAGACCTTTCCCACCACCACGTGAATGTTGGCGGCCCTGTCAACCTTGTAGTCAACCTTGCCCTTCTTTATCTCTTCAACAGCCGCCTTCACATTCATGGTAACCGTACCCGTCTTGGGGTTCGGCATGAGCCCCCTGGGTCCCAGCACACGGCCCAGGCGCCCCACCAGGGCCATCATGTCGGGGGTGGCTATGGCCCGGTCGAAGTCGAGCCACCCCTCTTTCTGTATCTTCTCTACCATATCCTCGGCACCAACGTAATCGGCACCTGCCTCCCTGGCCTCTTGCTCCTTCTCTCCCTTTGCAAACACCAGCACCCTAACCTCTTTGCCGGTGCCGTGGGGCAAAAGAACCGAGCCCCTCACCATCTGGTCGGCATGCCTTGGGTCAACACCCAGCCTAACCGCCATCTCGATACTCTCGTCGAACCCAGCAAAGGCGATCTCTTTAACCTTCTCTACCGCCTCTTTCAAGGTGTACTTCTCTTTCTCTTCCACCGCCTTCTTGGCGGCAAGGTACTTCTTTCCTCTCTTCGGCATCGCTATTAGCCTCCCACTAAACCGTGGTGTAGTTGGTACAGTACAGACCAGGTGGTCAGCTGACCACCTCTATTCCCATGCTCCTGGCGGTGCCCGCAATTATCTTCACCGCCGCATCCATGTCGTTGGCGTTCAGGTCTTCCCACTTCTGCTTTGCTATCTTCTCGAGGTCGGCCCGGGTAACCTTGCCCACCTTCTCTTTCAACGGATCGGCAGCTCCCTTGGCGATTCCCGCCGCCATCTTCAAGAGCACAGAGGCCGGGGGCGACTTTGTGATGAAGTCGAAAGAACGGTCCTTGTAAACGGTTATCTCAACAGGAATGATGATTCCCTGCTGGTCCTTGGTCTTGTCGTTGAAGGCCTTGCAGAACTCCATGATGTTCACCCCGTGCTGACCCAGGGCGGGGCCCACGGGAGGAGAGGGGTTGGCCTGTCCCCCGGGAATGTGCAGCTTTATCTTGCCCGTTATCTCCTTAGTGGTCTTCTTCTTAGGCTTAGCCATCTCTCTGGATTCCTCCTGATCTACTTCTATTTAAAGCTTCTCAACCTGCAGAAAGTCGAGTTCCACCGGGGTGGACCTGCCGAATATGCTCACTGATACCCTCACCTTCTGCTTCTCTTTCATCACCTCTTCTATAACCCCCGAGAAGTTCTCGAAGGGGCCCCCTATCACCTTGACATAATCACCCTTGTAGAACTCCTTGTCTGTTCTGGCATCGGCAGAGCTTATACGCTCGAATATGGTCTCCACCTCGTGGCGGGGCAGAGGTATGGGCTTGCCCCCGGCACCCAGGAAACCACTGACCCTGGGGGTGTTCTTGATCAGGTACCAGGTATCCTCGTCGAGTCTCATCTGGACAAGCAGGTAGCCGGGAAACATCTTCTTGTCCACTGTGACCCTTTTCCCGTCCTTCAACTCCACCACACCCCTTGTGGGTATCACAACCTTTCCCACCTTGTCGGACAGGCCATGGGCCTTAACCCTTTGAACTATACTGTCCCTAACCGTCCTCTCGAAGCCGGAGTAGGTGTGAATGATGTACCAGTCCATGTCGGGGCGGAAGATCTCTTCTTCGGTGAACTCCTCTTCCTCTACCCTCTCCTTGTCGGGGGTCTTCGCCTTGGCCACCTTACACCTCGCATTCCCTAAAAGGTAAGAAACTTGGTTATCAGCTTAGAGAAGGCAAAGTCAAGCACTCCCAAGTAGAAAGCCACGAAGAAGACAAGCACCAGCAGCCCCACCGATGCACCTATGGTCTGGCGACGCGATGGAAATACCGTCTTCTTCAGCTCCATCTTGGCTTCGCGCCAGAACTCTCTCCACTTCTCAAGGTTAAACACTAAGCTCTCCTCCACAAAAAAGATGGCAGGCCAGGGAGGACTCGAACCCCCAACATCCGGATTTGGAGTCCGGCGCTCTACCAATTAGAGCTACTGGCCTGCGCTGCCTCTCAGCCTTTCTTCTCTCGTGCTCTAACTACTTACCCTCTTTGTGCAAGGTGTGCTTGTTACACCACTTGCAGTATTTTTTAAGCTCCAACCGCGAGGTGGTGTTCTTGCGGTTCTTGTTGGTGCTGTAGTTCTTTCTCTTACACTCGCTACACACCAGGATTATGGTCTCTCTCATGCCCTATCAGTCCTCTATCACTTCGGTGACAACGCCGGCCCCAACCGTGCGACCACCC
>CAZQJB010000039.1:0-10024 GCA_964593115.1 uncultured Aquificales bacterium | reverse complement strand
AGACCGCCTGGCGGTTGCCAGGTAAGGGTGAAACGGTGGGGTAAGAGCCCACCAGCGGTCCAGGTGACTGGTCCGGCTTGGTAAACCCCGTCTGGAGCAAGACCAAATAGGGGAGCCTCTCCGCAAGGGGAGAAGGGCGGCCCGTCCCATGCTCCCGGGTAGGTTGCACGAGGTGGGGGGTGACCCTCATCCCAGAGGAATGGCTGCCGCCCCCTGTTCAGGGGGAACAGAACCCGGCTTACATGCGGAGAGGGGTGCCCGGTCTCAAGGCCTTCTTACTCAAGGCGCTCTTCGTATGGTTTCTCCCATTGGTGAAACTCGTCTTCCTGATACTCCAGGTAGGGAAGAGGGTCTTCTGTGCTGGCCCCCGGGGTGTAGTCGAACACCCCCTGCACCTGTTGGGATACCAGTGCAAAGATGCGGCCCACTGGCACCATGGCGGGACACGCGTCTTCGCAGGCACCGCAGGCCAGGCACGAGGTGGCCATGTGGTTCATTCTACCTAAGTGGAACAGCAGGGTGTCAGGCAGAAACCTTAATCCCCCTTTTCTCTCGGCACGCATAATGTAGTCCACGGGCTCCACCTTCACAGCGTCTGACTGGAAGAAGCACTCCCTGCAGAAGCAGATGGGGCACACCCTCATGCAGTTTCTGCAGTTGATGCACGATGCCAGCACCTTCATCAGGTTCTCATCACCGGTTATGCTGGGGGCGAACTCTTTGAACAGGCTTTCACGGGCGGTGGCCCTTTTCTGAACCACCCCTTCAATGGCCGACAGCCTATCTTCCAGCTCGGCATCTACGGATATGCCCGCCTGTGCCAGCACCTCGGCCACCTTCTCGCTTTTGGGTACCACAAGGCTCTTTCCCTCTGGTGCACCAAGCACCCCAAACTGCAGGTGGGCCGAGGTGGCAACGGGGTGCATACAGATCTGGCAGGCGTGTCTTGGGGAGTTGAAAGAGAACCCCGCGTATTCCCTTTCGTGCTCTGCCTGCATCTCGACCTGGTCACCTTCAGAGAAGCTTCTCAATGGATAGACCCCTGGGCAGTCGTAGCCTATCAGCATGAGGTTTTCAAGGTTCACCTGCTTTATCTTCGCAAGCTCGATCACTCCCCTGATCTCGCAGGGCCTTAGCACCACGGCGGTGCTCTTTCTCACCGCGCCCTTCTTGGTGAGCTTTGATACCACCCTTGCTCCCTGCTGTGTGATCACCGGGGGGATGGGGCATGATCTCTCCACCTCCTCAGGGTCCGAGGTGAGTACGTAGGGAAAGGAGTCTCCCGCAGGTGTGGAGTGGCCAACTAAGACCGCCGAGACTATGCCCTTTTCCAGCAGCAGCCTCAAGAAGTCTCTTAATGCCTGGTTGCCTCTTCCTTCAACGATGGCGCCTTTCATATTCTCTCTCCCTTTCAGGTGTCCCAGCGCTCTTTCAAGGGATTGGGACCTTTGTAGGCGATGTGATCGCTGAACTCTTTTGCAGTGTCCACCATCTTTCTGCCCTCGCCGTGGGCCACCCACCTTAACCACACCCTGTCACCGTCGAGCCCCACCGTATCCAGTATGGTCTTCATGGCGGCTATCCTTCTGCGGGCCCGGTAGTTTCCGGTGTTGTAATGACAGTCTCCCGGATGGCACCCGCTCACCACAACCCCGTCTGCCCCCTCGATTATAGCCCTTAGGGTGTAGGCCGGATCCAAGGCCCCTGTGCACATCACCCTGAATGGGCGCACGTTTTCGGGGTATTTGAGGTGAAAGGCAGCCGCAGTTTCAGATCCTCCTGTGCCACACCAGGCGCACAGGGCGTAAACCACCTTGGGAACGAATCCGTTCTTCTTGGCCATTTTAGCCTCCTCACATCAGAAGGGCGTCTATTGAGGGGATCATCTGCTCTCCCCTGGCATCCCTTAGGTATGCCGCCTCGCTTGGGCATGCCACCAGGCAGGCACCACAAGAGTCGCACAGGTACCACCTGACCCTTGCCGTTCCCGTTGCTGGGTCGAGCTCCCTCGCGTGGTATGGGCATACCTCTACGCACAGCCCACAACCGGCACACTTAGACTCTCTCACCTCGGATACGAACATGGCGTTTGGAGGTGGCAGTTGACGCTTTGGAAGCATAACCAGCGATTTGCCAGCCGCATCCTTGGCGGTGAGCAGGGCCTCGGACAGGGGCCTTGGCGAGTTGGCCATGCCCACGGCGAAGATGGCGTTTGTGGACAGCTCGAAGGGTTTCATCAAGCGTTTGATGGCCTCCTCGTATGGGCAGGCGTTGCTGTCGGTGTCGAAGAAGCCCTCTTTGTCCAAGGGGAAGTTTAGCATACCGGCGAGCCTTCTGTTCTCTTCGTGTGGCAGTATGCCCACGCTGAGCACCAGGTTGTCGCATCCCATCTGCAGCTCTTCGCCGGTGTCGGCGTTTTTAACCGAGACCATTAAAGACTCTTCCCCAGCTAGAGAGGGGTAGGCATCTCCCGAGAACCTGACGAACTTGACTCCGCCTTCCTTGGCCTTCAGGTAGAAGTCCTCTTTGAAGCCGTATGTGTTCATGTCGCGGAACAGGATGATCACCTCTGCCCCCCTCTTGCGAAGCTCGATGGCATTCTTCAGGGCCTGTGAGCAGCAGACCCTGGAGCAATAGGGATGGGCCTGGTTGCGGGAGCCCACGCATTGGATCATCACCACCCGCTTGCCAGAGAAATCTCCCTTTGAGAGTGCCTTCTCAAGGTCTCTCTGGGTCATCACCCTTTCGTCTTCTCCCAGGCGGTAGGCCTTCACCCTGTTCTCTCTGGCCCCAGTGGCCACGATAACCACACCGGCCTCCACCATGGTGGTGCCGTCTTCCCCTTCTCTTCTCAATATGGCCCTGTATCTCCCTGCGTAGCCCGATATCTGGGCCACCTGGGTGGAGATGTGTACGCTTATGTTTTCGTTGGCCTCTACCTCCGCCACCAGTCTGTTCACGTAGTCGGCAAGCCCGTGTCCTTCCAGGTCAGACTCCATCTCAAGTGCCTGTCCCCCCAGGCGTTCTTCTCTCTCCACCAGGGTGACCGGAAATCCCTGTCGGGCTATCCCAAGGGCGGCCTCGAGACCAGAGGCACCGCCACCAATCACCAGGGCCCCCGGCTTGAAGGGGGCAGTTGGTGGGGGGGCAGCCTGGGCCCGCCTCACCTTGCTCACCGCCGATGCGAAGATGGCCACGGCCTTTTCGAGCATGGCGTCTTTGTCGTCGTGCACCCTGATTATGTCCTCCCTGAGGCGTACGAACTCAGCCAGCAAAGGATTGAGCCCTCCCATCATCACCGTGCGGCGAAACTTGAGCAGTTTCTGCAGGGGAGTGCATACCCCCAGAACCACCCTGTTAACCCCTGATGCCGCTATGCGCTTACCCGTCTCCTGCATTGTGGGGGGAGTGCAGCAACCCTTGATGATCTCCAAGTGTGCCACAGCCGGTAGCTCCCCAACCCGTTCGGCCAAGGCCTTCATATCTATCTTGTCGTCAAACTCCCCGAAGCAACTGCAGAGAAACACACCCACCCTCGGTTCCTCTGCGCTAACATCCCTGAGCTGGGGGGGAGTTGGTGGAGGCACGTTAGGCTTGCCCAGGTGTTTTCTAAGCTCTGTGACCACCCCGTAGCCCTCCCACACGGTTTCGGGATTGCCCGTGGGGCCTGTGAACTCTCCCACGGCGAACACCCCTTCCACCTCTGTCTCTCCGCAGGTGAGCTCTTTGACCTTGCAGAACCCGTGCTTGTCTGCCTTAACCCCGAACAGCTTAGAGAGCTTTTCCATGAGGGTGGGTGGTTTCTGGCCGGTGACCAGTATGGTTAGGCCAGCCTCCATCTGTACGTTCTCGCCTTGCAGGGGATAGGTGATTAGAGCATTATCCCCCTTGGGCTCCACCTTCAGCTCTGGGGCCCTTACGATCTCCACCCCGAGCTCCTGGGCCTTCTGGAACCACCGGTAGTGGCCTTTGCCGTATCCCCTGAACTCGCGCATGAAGACCACCACCCTTGCCTGGGGTAGCAGCTCTTTGGTGCGGCAGGCCCTGTAAACGGCAGAGATAGTGGTGTTGTAGCTCTCGTACTCCACCCCTGGGCGGTTGTACTGGGGGGTTACCACTATTGCCACGCTCTCTGGTGTCCGATGATCCGATGGCCTCTGCAAAGAGTTGCGCACGAAGTTGGTGAGCAAGGAGCCCCTGGCGAGTTCACTGTTTCTCACCACGTTGGGGATGGTGCCCATGCCGAATGGGGAGAGGTCTTCGTTGGTGGGCTCGTCGTACTCTGGAGCCAGGATTATGGCGCCAACCTTAAGTTCCAGCGTCTCTTCTTTCCTCTCCAGTTTCAGGGCCCCGGTGGGACAGACCTTTTCGCACTCCCCGCACCTGGTGCAGTGCTCCTCGTCTATGAGAAAGATGTTCTCCCAGGCAATCTCTGGATGAACTGTTATGGCCTTTCGGTCACCTTCAACTGTGACGGGACAGGCCCGCACGCAGGCCTCGCACTCGGTGCAGGCCAGGTTGGTTACGTAAGGATCTCTCTTTTTCACCTTAACGGTGAAGTTGCCCGCCTCTCCCGACACATCCAACACGTCGGCGTTGTAAAACACCTGCATTGCACCGAGCCCGATAAAGAGCCTTTGGGGCATGTGGCCGCAAGCCCAGCAGAAGTCCAGGGGAAGCTGGGCCAGCGCCTGGTTCCTGTACTGGTCAACGTACTCGCCCCTGTTAAGCATGATAGTTTTGTAACCCTGCTTTCCCAAGGCATAGGCCGCCCGGTAACCAGACAGGTTGGTGCCGTAGATGAGGACGGTACTCTCCTTCTCAGCCATGGCGCACCCCCTTTGAGTTGGGCCTCTCGCTTTAGCGGCTCATCATATAATTAGAATATCCGAATATGTCAAGAAAGAGGCAGCGATACACCGATGGCGGAAGTGTGTGGGAATCGAACCCACCACGCCCCTTTTGGAGGCGTTACTGGATTTGAAGTCCAGAGGCAGCACCAGCCACCACCCACTTCCGTCTTTTTAGTGCCATCCTCCTGTTTAAGATGCAGGGGAGGACCTTGTCAAGGTTCCACAAGAGGGGATGCCTCCCAAGGACTCGGCTGAAAGCACCCCTGATCTTATGGATTTCTCAGTGGCATCTGCCGCAAGGGTGCCTACAAGGTTGGTGTCTGAATCTACTTGTCCTACAGAGACGGTTATCACCACGTCTCCATCAAACTCGGTGTGTACAGGGTGAATGGCCCTTGCCATGCCGGTATGGGCCATAGCCGACACCCTTTGGCACTGTGACTTGGTTAGCCTGGCGTTTGTAGTCACCAACACCAGTGTGGTGTTGGTTTGAAAATCGGGCACCTTTCTTATGGTTCCCCTTCTCATGGCCGTGGGGGTATCCATAAACCCTGAACCCTCGGGGAGTCTGGCCCCTGCCAGGATGCTTCCATCGGGGTTGACCACGTCGCCGAAGGCGTTCACCACCGACAGGGCACACACCTTTATCTCCCCTGTCTCTTCCACCGCCCATCCCTGGCCCCCCTTGGTACCCAGGGGGGTTCCCTGGAGCTTTCCCACCACGGCCCCGGTTCCTGCACCCTGGGTCCCCGTCTTCACCATCTTGATTGCGTCAATACATGCCTGGTATGCGTTTCCTGCCGTTGGACGAGCCCTTGAGTCTCCAATGAAAAGATCAAAGATGACCGCCGTAGGCACTATTGGTATCACCAGATGGTCTATTCTCGATCCCCAGCCCCTATCTACCAGGAACTGAAGAACGCCGTCTGTGGCCCCCAGGCCAAAGGTGGAACCACCGGTAAATAGCACCCCGTGCAGGCGTCCCCCAGAGCTATTTGGCATGAGAGAGTCGCAGGCGCGCGTTCCCGGGGCACCTCCTCTCACCTCCATTCCCCCCACCGCACCGTTGGGAAAGAGCACCACAGTGCATCCTGTGCAGCCCCCAGTATCGGTGTAGGTACCCACCAAAACGCCGTCAAGGGGAATACTTTCAGATGTGGTGCCCATCTACCTCCCTTGGGGTGGTATGTGCCTGAAGGGGGGTGGCAACTCGGATGGAGGAGGCCTGTGTATGTACCTCTTGCGGGGTCGAGGCGGCCATCTACGTGGAGAGGGTGGTACTGAGTAGTTGCCCTTAACGATGTAGAAGGGCAGCTTTGAGGGTATAACCGCCTGTCTGCCCACGTAAATACGGCCTGGCAGTTTCTCACCCTCTACCTCGATGTCCACCATTAGCTTAGTGCCGGTCCACCTGAAATCGAAACCCTCTGGCCCACCTTTCACCTTGGCCTTGAAGGTGATGGTGTCGGGGGCATGTACCTTGGTCTTGTCGCGTTTCTCCAGGTTAACCCTTCTCACCAGCTCCATGGAGCCTTCTATGGATTTCACCTCTCCTGAGAATCTACCCTTGCCCTTGTGGCTTTCCCACCGCAGGTGCCATGAGTCGCCGTCTTGCCAGAGAAGGTAGTGCGGCTCTTTCTGTTCCGTATGGGGCATGCCCCAGGCAACTGAAGAGAGGACCTTATCCCTTGCGTAGCTGTTTCCTGTTAGCTCAAAGGGGATGGTATTTGGACGCAGGGCCCGTCTTCCAACGTATACCTTGTTTGGACGATGCTCGTCCCCTATGTAGAGATCCACCACCAGGTATTTTCCGGTCCACCTGAAATCGAAGCCCTCTGGTCCGCCCTTCACCTTGGCCTTAAAGACAATTGTGTCAGGGTCATGCACCTTTGTCTTGTCCTTCTTCTCCAGGTTCACCCTTTTGGTGAGGGTTATTGAGCCCCCTGTGGCCCTTAGCTCGCCGCTGAACCTGCGCCTCTTTTCCACGCTTTCCCATCGCAGGTGCCACGAATCCCCGTCGTGCCAGAGAAGGTAATGAGGGGCGTCATCGCTGATTACTGGGTGTCCACTGGAAGTGGAGAAGGATATCCCTCTTGCCCTACTCCAGGCCAGGCAGGGTTGAGAGAGGAGAAAGGTTAGAACCAAAACGGCGCTGGCTGAACACAGTCTCTTGCGCATGTTACTCTCCCTTCCATAAAAGGGCCGAGGGAAACCCTCGGCCCCCGGTTGTATCGTGCCTCAGTAAAGTTTCAGGCTGAAGTAGGTGCACTCCCAGTTTCCGTTTGGATCGAGGTCTGTAAGGTCGTCCTTAACAGTGGATGGTACGACCATGGTGTAGAACCAGTATGTGGTGTCTGGATAAATCTTTTCTCCCATAAGAGGATCCTTGAGGGAGAAGGTGGGAATAACCGTCTCCTCAACCTCGTCGTTCACGTTTTTCCTCCACGGGGCAATAGTGTTCTCCGTTGTCATGAGCTCGAACTTGCCATTGCTGTCCAGGAAGTAGAGGTCGTTGTGCCAGTTTCCGCACTTGTCGGTGTAGGGGATCTGGATGGCCACGTAGATGTTCACAGATATGGGATTGCCAGAGCTGTCTGTGTACTGTGGGAAGTGTAGATCCACCTTCATGGTGCTGCCCTTGGTGGTGGCCACCTCTCCCACCCCTATGTACACCTTGTGGCTTGGATCTGGATTGGCTTTTGGGGTTTCTATTGCGATCACCCTGTTGTCCCCCGATGGCAGCTCGTTGGTGTACCTCTCTCCGCATCCCTGGTAGGCTATGGTGTAGAGGTTACCTTCTGCATAACCTGTTACCACCACCTCTCCACCATCTGCCGAGGCGGCCACCGAAGTGGCGTACTCGTTTGAAGATGCAGATGTTATGGCCCTCCATTTAGCATCTCCTGTGGTGTCAAAGCAGAGAGTACGGTAGTTGTAGTCGGTTCCATCAGATGAATAGCCGGTGATTATTATGTTGTCCAGGGAGTCTATGAACATCGCCGTAGCTATGTCCCTGTAGTTCTCCTCCCCCTCTGCAAGGTACCAGGCTATGTTACCGTTGGAGGAGTCGAACCTTACAAGGAAGTAGTCGTCGTTGTTGTTGGCATAGTACCCCAGCACGTAGGCGTTGCCACTGCTGTCAACCTCCACCTGGACAGGGTGGTCATCTTTGGTCATGCTATTCATGTCGAGGGTCTTCACCCACTTCTGGTTGCCCTGGTAGTCGTACTTTATGAGCAGGGTATCGGTGTCGCCCCTGGTGCTCGTCGTCTCCGCCAACACGTAGATGTTGCTGCTCGAGTCTATGGCCACGTCCACGGCACTCTCTGCCCTGCCGCTGTCGTATGTTTTGCTCCACTTCTTGTTGTTGTTGTAGTCGTACAGCACGACAATAACGTCCTGGTTGGTGGAGTTGGTGAGATCCCCCACCACCGCCACGTAGGTACCTGAAGCGTCCACCGCCTTGGCGGTGCAGTTGTCTCCTTCCATGCCTTCTGTTTTCGATATCTTTTGGGTTCCAGAGGTGTTGTAGGCTACCGTTTTCATTAACAGGTTGGTGCCATTGTAGGTGGTACCGGTTATCACTCCAACGCCCCCTGAGGCTGCAACATCCACTACACCCCCGTCTGCGTAGCTGCCGTCCCCGTAATCAACGGTTTTGGGGAAATCCGCATCCTTATCGCCAGAGGAGTTGTAGAGGGTTATTATACCCGTATTGTTGCCCGTGGAGTTTGCAACAGTGCCTCCAAGGAAGATGTTGGTTCCGTCTGTTGCTAGTCCTTTCAGTATGCCGTCGGGCAGGCTACCAACTGTTGTTGCTGCCCCGGATGTGGCGTTGTAGAGCACCATGGTGAAGCTTCCCGTATGGGTTCCTGCCACAGCTGCCACGCCGTCAGAGGTTATCACCACCCGTACGGGGTTGGTGCTTCCCGAGGCGGTTGTGGGCCCCCACAACACGTCCCCTGCCGATGCTGCAAAAACTGTGGCTGAGGCAAAGAACAGCATTGCCATCGCCAAAAAGATGCCTCTCACCTTCATCTTTATCCCTCCTCTTTTACGCTGTGTTAGGTGAAGTATACTGTAATAAAGATGCCAAGGTCAAGGAGGAGCAGATGAGGCTGTTCGTTACTGGCACGGATACAGGCGTGGGAAAGACGGTGGTTGGGGGTGGTCTTGCAATGGGCTTCAAAAGGTTAGGAATGAGCGTGGGGGTGCTGAAGCCTGCCGAGAGCGGCTGTGGCGAGTCCCTTTCGCCGGTGGATGGAACCTTCCTGGTGATGTGTGCTGGTTCTGGTCAGTCTCTGGACGAGGCGGTTCCATACCGCTATGCCCTTCCCCTGGCGCCCTCGGTGGCGGCAAGGGAGGAGGGGGCTGAGCCCATGGATCCATGCAGGGTACTTTCTGCCCTTAACTTCTTGGAAGAGAGGTTCGATACAGTTATTGTGGAGGGGGCTGGTGGGCTGTTGGTTCCTATGGGTTACGGGCTCACCTGCGGAGACCTTGCGAGGTTGCTCGGCTCCCCGTTGGTTGTGGTGGCAAGGCCCAACCTGGGCACCATCAACCACACTCTGTTGACAGTGAGAATGGCCCAGGCAATGGGAATAAGAGTGAAGGCGGTGATTATTAATGGCTACGACCCCGATGGTGGAGGCATAGAACAGAGAAGCAACCCCCGGGTGATTGGAGAGATGCTTCCCGGTGTTCCCGTCTTCACGGTGCCACCAATCAGGGGGGTGGCAGTAGAGAAGAAGCTTTTGGGGGATATGGAGGCTTATCCCTGGGAGAGAATAGTGAGAGAGGCGTTTGAAGGGGGTTAGAGGTAGAAAATGATATTTGTGCCACCTGTGGGTAAGGAGTCCCCGCTGTCGGTGAATGGTACTGCCGAAGACAGCGCCCTGAAGGTAGGAGAGGTGTTACAGGGCCGGGTGGTGCGAAGGGCCGGTGACCGTACCTTGTTCATGGACATAGGCCGCCAGCTTAGAATAAAGATCCACTGGGAGCTCCCCTTTGATGTTAAACCAGGCGAGATACTGAGCTTCGAGGTGATCTCAGACGATCCCCCGGTCTTGAAACTGGTGGAGCCTGATTCCCAGTCGCCTGTCCAGGGAGAAGGTGATTCCCCTTTAGTGAAAAACGAGGGTGTAGAAAGACTGTCTTGGGTGGAGCTTGGA
>CAZQJB010000038.1:0-10187 GCA_964593115.1 uncultured Aquificales bacterium | reverse complement strand
CCCTCTTCAACTTCCTGGTGCGCCTGGGCTGGTCCCACGGCGACCAGGAGGTGTTCACCATGGAGGAGTTGGTGAACTATTTCGACCTCGACTCTGTCAGCTCTGCAGCGGCGGTTTACAATCCCGACAAGCTACTGTGGCTGAACGCCCAGCACATGAAGATGGCAGAAGACTCAAGGCTAGCAAAAGAGCTTGTGCCCTTCTTAGAGAGGGAGGGGCTAACTGGGGCCCACTTAGACACCCAGTGGCTCGTCAGGGTGGTGGCCTCGTTGAAGGAGAGGGCCAAGACCCTAAAAGAGATGGCCAAGATGGCCAGGTTCTACTTTCAAGACCCCGAGGCCTACGACGAGAAGGGCAAAAAGAAGTTTCTTAAGCCCAATGTGGTACCGCTGTTGAAAGACCTTGTGGAAGAGCTCGAGACCCTTTCAGATTTCTCGGAACAAGAGGTGGAGGGTGCCTTCACAAGGGTGCTCGAAAAACACCAGTTGAAGCTGGGCAAGCTGGCTCAGCCCTGCAGGGTGGCCCTGACAGGGGGAACAGTGAGTCCTGGAATATTCGAGGTGGTGTCGATTCTGGGCAAAGAAACAACGCTCAGGCGGTTAAATAGGGCCATAGACGAGATAGAATCCAAGGAGTAGTAAACTTTACGTGTTGACATGACGAAAGAAGGCTGTTAAGAGGCGCCTTCTTAGCAAGAAGAGGTAATCATTACCGGAAAAAAGCGAAAGGGGGTCTGCATGGAGATAGGCATAGAGCAGGCGGTAGAGGTGCTGAACGCCTTAGCAAGCGAGGTGCGCCTTGCCATCGTACACATGCTCGTCGAGTGTGACGGGCTCTACTGCTCGGACATCGTGAACCGGCTGAACCTTAGTCAGCCCGCCATCTCGCACCATCTCAAGGAGCTGAGAAGGTCTAAGGTGATCGTGTACCGCAAAGAGGGCTCGTTGGTCTTCTACGAGGTGAACCGGGAATACCTGCTTAAGGTTCTGAAATACCTGTACGATCTCATCTCGTGCGAGGAGAAGGTGGTAGCCTGAGAAATGGAGGACGGCCATTTTTTTGCCCTGGGTATTCGGATATTTAACTTTCTTTATCTTTAGATATTGACATATTCGGAAGCCAGGAGTATTCACGGCAGCGATGTTGGGAAGGGCAAGCAAATAGACCTTATTAATCAAGGAGGACGACATCATGGACTTTCAGCTTGGTGAGCAGCACGAGATGCTGAGAAAGGCCATCAGGGAGTTCGCAGAGAAAGAGATTGCACCCCTGGTGGAGAAGATGGAGGAGACAGGCGAGTTTCCCCTGGAGATCCGCCAGAAGATGGGGGCAGTTGGCCTTTGCGGGCTGGTGACCTCTCCAGATTACGGTGGCAATGGCATGGGATTCTTGGCCAGGGCAATCGGCATCGAGGAGGTCTCGAGGGTGTCTGCCGGCCTGGGAATAGCCCTGCAGGTGCACCACATGTGCTGCTGGCCCCTTGAGACCTGGGGAACAGAAGAGCAGAAAAAGAAGTACCTGCCCAGGCTTGCCTCGGGAGAGACCTTTGGGGTCTGCTCCATCACCGAGCCCAGCGGCGGGTCTGATCCCATGGGCATGCAGACCGAGGCCCGGGAAGAAGGCGACTACTGGATCCTGAACGGGCGCAAGTGCTTCGCCACAAACTCCCACGTGTCAGACACCATGATCGTGGTGGCCAAGACGGGAACCGACCCCAAGGGCAGGCCTGCATTCTCGGCCTTCATTGTCGAGCCCGGGTTCGAGGGATTCTCCCTTGGACGTGAAGAGAAGAAGATGGGCTTCAAGGGTGCGTCAAGCGGCGAGCTTGTGTTCAACGACTGCAAGGTGCCCAAAGAGAACCTGCTCGGCAAGGTGGGAGAAGGGCTCAAGATCGCCTTGGCCACGGTGAACCGCGTGGGACGTCCAGGAATGGCCAGCATAGGCGTTGGCCTCTGCTACGCCTCCCTGGAAGAGGCCTCGAAGTTCGCGAAAGAGAGGGTGCTTGGCGGCAAGCCCATTGCAAGCCTTCAGGCTATTCAGTTCATGCTGGCCGACATCTTCACCCTGGCAGAGTCTGCGCGTCTGCTCAACTACAAGGCCAACTGGATGATGGACCAGGGAATGAACTGCGACACCGAGATGACCATGGCCAAGTACGTGGCCACGGAGAACGCCTTCCAGTGCGCCAGGCTGGCGTGCGAGATACACGGCGGATACTCGTGCATAAGCGAGTACGCGGTACAGAGGTTCCTCAGGGACGCGTGGGTTGCAATACCGTCTGGAGGCACCTCCCAGATCGCAAAGATCGTGCTCGGCAGGTACGTCACAAAGAACTTCTGATCGCCCCGGAGGGTTTAATAGATCATGCCACAAGCAGTTGTATGCGTAAAGCCGATTCCCGATCCGAAGGAGTGGGAGCGGCTATCCCTGGATCCTGAAACTGGGGTATTGAAAAGGGCAGGCATCTCTACCGTTATCAACCCCTTAGACAAGAACGCCTTAGAGGCTGCCTTACAGCTCAAGGACAGCTTTGGCTGGACAGTAACCGTGGTCAGCATGGCACCTCCTGATACCCAGAAGACCCTGAGAGAGGCCCTGGCCATGGGAGCCGACAAGGTTCTCATGGCCAGCGACAGGGCCCTGGGAGGCGCCGACACCCTCGCCACCGCCTACACCTTGGCGGGACTGGTGAAGAGGGCCGGTGAAGTTGACATGGTGTTCTGCGGCAACATGAGCCTCGACGGCAGCACCAACCAGGTGGTGCCACAGCTGGCAGAGTTTTTAGACCTGCCCCACGCCTCCCACGTTGTGAAGGTGGCAAGCGAAGACGGCAAAGCCTTCGAGGTCACGGTGGACCTGAAGGACGCTCTTCTCACCCTCAGGCACCAGGGCCCCATGGTTCTGGGGCTCACCAAAGAGGCCAACGAGCCCAGACTGGTGTCGGTGATGGGCATCATCGCCTCGCAGTCTAAGCCCATAGAGGTGTTCTCTGCCGATGACCTGGAACTGGACCCCGAGAGGATTGGCCAGCAGGGTTCTCCCACCAAGGTGAGCGGGCTCTTCATGCCAGAGATCAAGCGCAGGCGAGAGATACTGCAGGGCGATCCCGAAGAGGTTGTAGATAGGTTGTTGGAAGGACTGAGAGAGACGGGGGTGCTGTGATGACCAATACCGCTGAATACTCGGGATTCTGGGTCTTTGCAGAGCAGATAGACGGCAATATCGCCGACGTGGGCCGTGAGCTCTTGGGCAAGGCCAGGGAACTGGCCGACGCCAAGGGAGTAGAAGTGGCAGCGGTGGTGGTTGGTGAGTTCGGCGAAGAGGATGTGAAAGGGCTCTTCTCGTACGGTGCCGACAAGGTGTTTCTGCTCTCGCACCCAAACCTTAAGATCTACTCGGCACTCAACTACACCAGGCTTCTGGTGGAGCTGGTGGAGAGGGAGAAACCAGAGGCATTCCTTTTCGGGGCAGGACCCCTGGGGGCAGACCTGGCACCCAGGGTGGCCGCTCGGCTCAACACGGGTCTCTCTGCCCACTGCGTTGACCTGAAGTTGAACGAGCAGGGGGGCCTCGACCAGGTTGTGCCAGGATTCGGTGGCTCCCTTATGGCCACCATTGTATGCCCAGACCACCGGCCACAGATGGCCACCGTCATGCCAGGGGCCATGAAGATGCCAGATCCCCAAGAGCGAGACGGTGAGGTGGTGAAGGTGGATGTGGGAGAGGTGCCCGCACCCTACCCAGAGGTGGTGGAGTTTAAACCTAAAGAGCGTTCTGCAGTGGCCCTCGACGGCGCAGAGGTGGTGATAGCCGGGGGCTGGGGAATGGGCAACAAGGAGAACTGGGGCCTCTTGGAGGAGCTCGCCGAGGTGCTCGGAGGGGCAGTTGGTGCCACAAGGCCAGCCATTGACGAAGGCTGGGCTCCTGAAGAGGTTATGATCGGCCAGAGCGGGAAGACCGTTCATCCCAAGCTTTACATCGGTGCCGGCATATCCGGGGTGATGCACCACGTTGTGGGCATACAGGATGCCGATGTGATAGTGGCCATAAACAAAGACCCAAAGGCACAGATATTCGACGTTTGCGACTTCGGAATAGTGGGAGACGCCACTAAGGTGCTGCCCGTATTGGTAGAGAAGCTGAAAGAACGAATGGGGCACGAGGGATGAAAAACGGCAGTTGGCAGAAAGGAGGTGATCTGTAAATGTCCATTCCAAGCAAGATTCTGGTGTGTACCGACCTGACCGAGGAGTCGGAGGGTACCGTCAAGTATGCCTCGGAGTTCGCCGAGAAGACAGGGGCCAAGATGATCCTTCTTTACGTGGTGCCCGAGTTCTTCACCGAGACAGACCTCATGGAGCTCTCCATCCCCGGTGGGAAGGACGAGGTGTTTGCCCGTCTGAAGGCCAAGGCAGAGAAGGAGATGGCAGACTTCGTATCGAGGTTCTGCAAGGGTTCGGCCTGCGAGAGCAAGGTTGTCACCGGTGTTCCCCCCATTGAGATCTCCAAGATGGCCAAGCAGGAAGGCGTAAACCTTATTGTCATGGGATGCCACACAAGAACAGGATTGGGGTTGGTGGATAGAACCATTGCTCGAGCAGAGTGTCCTGTATTGGTGGTAAAGTAGATTATTTAGAATTTTAGCAGAGAGAGGAGGGTTAGTATGAAGTTCTATCTCACGAAGGATCGCCCCTACGGTGAGGAACAGCCTTACTGGGGAGGCCCCCTGAAAATAAGACTTCCCTTCATTCACTACCCCATAGAGTGGGCCGACTTCATTCAGGGTGCGATTCTCGCCGTGGTGCCCATGGGCATCATCGCGGCAATGACCAAGTACCTGGGGATTCCCTTCGAAATCGCCATCACCATGGTGATCATCAACAACTTCTTCTACCTTATCCACACCACCTTTGGTGACCCAACTGTGGCAGGATGGATAACCGCGGGAATTCCCCTCTACATAGGTTGGCTCTCAAAATACCCCCTTGGCCCCGAAAGGCTAAAGGCGCTGATAGGATTCCAGCTGGTGGTTGGCGCCATATTCCTGATTCTCGGCGTCACCGGCCTGGCAAAGAGGGTGGTCAGTGTTGTTCCTGCCTCCATCAAGTCCGGAATCCTCTTGGGAGCGGGACTGGCCTCCATCATCAGGGTCTTCAAACCAGGCAGTTTCTTCCAGCAGATGCCCTACACACTGACCATCGCAACGGTCTTCTCGTTCTTCATGCTCTTCTCGAAAAAGGCCTTGACTTTGAGGCAGAAGTACGGCCTGTTCAGGTGGATCGCCCAGTACGGAATAGCCCCAGCCTTCTTGGTGGGTTACGGTGTTGGTGTGATCCTGAAAGAGATCAAGCCCCCGGTGATGAAGTACGGGCTGGTACACTGGGACATCGCCGGCATGATGACCAAGGTCTCCGCCCTCGGTGTGGGTTGGCCCTCGGCCAAGATGATGGTTGACGCGATTCCCTTGGCCATCATAGCGTACATCCTTGCATTTGGAGACATCCTCATTCTCGAGTCCCTCATCGAGGTCTGCAACCGAGAGAGGCCTGACGAGAAGATAGTGTTCCAGGCAAACCGTACCCACATTGTCACCGCCATAAGAAACATCCTCGAGGCCGTATTCCTACCGTTCCTGTCCCTGGCTGGCCCCCAGTGGACCGGCGGCCAGGCACTGGTGGTGAACCGTTACATAAACAGCTCTCCCGAGGAGGAGCCCACCTACTGGGGAGGCGCAACCAGCCTATTCTGGGGAATGAGCATCGCCCTCTGCCTGGCGGTTATCGTCACCTTCTGTAAACCCGCCTTGAAGGTGGGATTCGCCCTCACCCTCATGATCCAGGGTTGGCTGTGCTGCTACCTGGCCATGGAGATGCTCCACGACAACGTGCAGCGCGGTATCTCAGGCGTGATGGGTTCCATCATAGCGGCGAAGCCCGGTTCAGCCCTGGGACTTGGGGCGGGAATCGTGATGTACATCCTGATCGAGTACGTGAAGAACGGTGGAATAAACGGAGGGTCCAAGCAAGAGGAGGCTGAGACCGAAGAAGGCTCTTAACCTCATAAAGTCAAGCACAAGCCGGCGGGAGTCGGGGGAGCATAATAAAAAAGGTTAACCCCCCCTCACCTTTTAAAATCTCCCCCGATTATCCCGCCCTATCCAAAACAGTTCAAGGAGGACGGCAGTATGGCACTGAGAACAGCGGAGGAGTACAGAGAGAGCCTCAAGAAGATGCGCCCAAACATCTACAAGTTTGGGGAGCTGATCGAGGATGTCACCACGCACCCTGCAACCAGGCGAACCATCAACGGTCATGCGCAGCTTTTTGAGGCTTACGAAAACCCCGAGTATGCAGATCTCTTCACCACCACCTCGCACCTGACGGGAGAGAAGGTGTCACGTTACCTCTCCATAGTCAGGTCGGCAGAGGACGCGGTTTACAACTGCAAGATGAAGCGGGCCGCCTACCATCTTACCGGCACCTGCACCGGGGGAAGGTGTGTGGGATTCACATCGCTGAATGCCATGTGGGCCACCACTTACGAGATCGACCAGGAGTTCGGCACCAACTACCACGAGCGCCTGAAGAACTGGCTGCTCGACGCACAGGCAAGGGACATCACCTGCGCCGGGGCGCTCACCGACGCCAAGGGCGACAGGAGCCTGCCCCCACACATGCAGTCTGATCCCGACCTTAACCTTCACATCGTGGAGCGCAAGAGCGACGGCATAGTGGTAAGGGGTGCAAAGTGCATGATCTGCGGCGTGGCAGCATCGAACGAGATATTCGTACTGCCAGGCGGCGCCTACAAGGAGCCAGATGCAGACTACGCGGTCTCTTTCGTGATTCCCAGGGACATAGAGGGCCTCACCATTGTCGAGGTGCGCAGGGCCAGTGACAAGAGGGAGTACGAGGAGGGATTCGATATTCCCAACGAGATAGGGGGAATAACCCAGGCATACCTTTTGTTCAACGATGTCTTTATTCCCAACGAGAGGGTATTTATGGCCGGAGAGTACAAGTATTGCCTGAAGGCCATCCAGTACTTCACCTCTACCTACAGGGCTGCCATCGGCGGCTGCGTGGCAGGACAGGGTGACATCAAGGTGGGTGCCGCCATAGCCCTGGCCCGCTGTAACGGCCTCTCACAGAAGGTGTTCATGGACAAGTTGATCCAGATGCAGATAAACAACGAGACCACCTTCGGCGTGGGTGTGGCAGCCTCTACCCTTGGGCAGAAGCACCCCTCGGGCTGCTGGAACTGTGATCCTCTGCTTGCCAACGTGAACAAGGTCCATGTGGCAACCTGCCCCGAGGTGACCAACCGGCTCGCCAGGGACATCGGCGGTGGCATAGCAGAGACCGGCTGTCTTCCCTCTTACCAGGACATAATGGATCCCAAGTACGGTGACCTCATCAAGAAGTACCTTGGGGCCGCCTTGCCATGGGAGCCGAGGGCCCGTGCCGCCAGGCTCATAGAGTGGCTAACCCTTGGACCGGGAGTGCCTGGTTGCATGCACGGTGGGGGCTCACCTGACGCTGCAAAGCTCATGGTGCGCGTAAGCACCCCGTGGGAGAAGTTCGTGAATCTCGCCCGCCGAGTAGGGGGAATAAAGGACGAGATTCCCGAGCCCCCGAAAAAGAAGAAATAAACCCGAGCAGGGAGGTAGGACATGAAGGGTGGCGTTTACATTCATACCCGTCCGGATCCCAACGAGAAGTACTGGGAGCCGGAGATCGAAACCATGCCCCGCGACAAGATGCGGGAGCTTCAGCTCTCTGAGCTGAAAGAGATGCTCCAGTTCTGCTACGACAACTCTCCTTACTACAAGAGCGCCTTCGACGAGGCCGGGGTTAAGCCCGACAAGCTGAAGAGCCTTGAAGACATCAAACATTTCCCCTTCACAAACAAAAAGATAGAGAGAGACAGGCAAGAGGCGGTACCCGATCTGGGTGACATGATCTGCGTACCCGAGAGCGAGATCGTTTACATCTCAGCCTCCAGCGGCTCTACGGGGGTTCCCACGGTCTCCCCATTCACCGCCCAGGACTTCGACGAGTTCCAGGACTACCAGGCAAGGCTGTTCTGGAGCATAGGCATGCGCCCCAAAGACAGGTACGTCCACGCCCTAAACTTCACCCTCTTCGTGGGAGGACCTGACGTGATTGGTGCCATGCGCACAGGGGCCATGGGCATCTGGGCAGGCACGGTGCCCACAGAGAGGTTGCTTTTCATTCTTCAAAACTTCAAGGCCACCATCACCTGGACCACCCCCTCTTACGCCTGGTACCTGGCAGAGTCTGCAAAGAAAGAGGGCATAGACCCCGCCAAAGACCTGAACGTGCGCAAGCTCATAGTGGCAGGCGAGCCTGGCGGCTCCATTCCCGCCACAAAGATGGCCCTCGAGGAGCTTTGGAACGCCAAGGTTTACGACTTCTACGGGCTCTCTGACCTCTTCGGCGCCAATGCCGGCATGTGCGAAGAGCAGAACGGCCTCCACATGTACGAGGACCACCACCTCATCGAGGTGCTTGACCCTGACACCCTGGAGCCCGTGGGAGAGGGCGAGCGCGGAGAGCTGGTGCTCACCACCTTGAGAAAGAAGGCCAGGCCCATGATCCGTTTCCGCACCGGGGACATCGTCACTGTCACCTGGGAGACCTGTGCCTGCGGCAGGACCGCCCCGAGAATCATGGGAATCCACGGGCGTCTCGACGACATGCTCATCATCACCGGTGTCAACGTGTTCCCAAGCGACATCGAGTACGTGGTGAGAAAGGACGAGAGGCTCACCGGTGAGTACAGAATGATCGTTTACCGCGACGAGAACCACCTTGACCGCTTCGAGGTGGAGGTGGAGGCAGTGGATCCCGAGATGGTGGGCAACGCCGAGCTGGCAGAGGACATACGCGCCAAGATCAAGGTGAGGGTTGGAGTCTCTCCCAGAAAGGTCCACGTGAAGGCAGACGGCGACCTCCCCAGGGCCACCCACAAGGCCAAGAGGGTGATCGACAAGAGAGAGGGAGTCTGGCAAAAGTAAAAAACCAGCCTTCCCAATTGAACCCTTCCGCAGATAGGCAGGGGCGGCATCAGCCGCCCCTGTTTTTTGCCCCACAGCAGAGAGTCATGGTAAGAGGCCCCCTGTACGCCGTGGCACCACAAGGCAGCAGGGTGAGCTGCTCTCATCATCGGGGAGAAGAATAGATGCTCCAAAATGTGGTAAACTTTCTGGTGAAAACCATAGGGAACATGGGATACCCGGGCATAGTGGTTCTCATGGCCCTGGAGTCTTCGTTCTTTCCCTTTCCCAGCGAGGTGGTGGTGCCACCTGCAGGATACCTTGCCGCAAGGGGAGAGATGAACATCTGGCTGGTGATATTCTCGGGCCTCGCGGGCAGCATCTTGGGGGCCATCTTCAACTACTGGCTCGCCATGCGCTTCGGCAGGCCCTTCTTCGAGAGATACGGCAGGTACCTGCTGGTAAGCGAAAAGGCGTTAGGTAAGGCCGACCGGTTCTTCGACGAGCACGGCCACATAAGCACCTTGGAAGGCAGGCTGCTGCCCGGAATACGGCAGTACATCTCGCTCCCAGCCGGATTGACCAGAATGGACTTCTCTCTCTTCTGCATCTTCACCGCCCTGGGGGCAGGGGCCTGGGTTACGGTTCTGGCCCTGCTGGGGTTCTGGTTCGGTAAAAACCAGGAGCTGCTCATGCCCTACCTGCACCGTGCAACCTTGGGGGCGGTTCTTCTCTCCCTGGTGCTGGTGGCAGGGTACCTTTGGTGTAGGCGGCGTAGCAACCGGAAGCGTAAGGAAAACTAAGCCTCAAGTTCCCCTTACTGGCTACACTCATAGAAGATGAAAGCGCTGGCTTTGAGTTGGGTTCCGCTGATGGATGCAAGAGCTGGTCGAGGGGGGCCTTGCTGACCTCATAGGCTTGGCGTGCTTGGTGTACCCACAACTCATGGAGGTGGGAGGTATCCGCGTCCTGTAAGCCCTTGACAGCCCAGCGTGCGTGGTATAAGAAGGGGTGAGAGGGAATAGAGGTTAAATCGGAGTAATGCTATGAAAAAACATTTTGAAGACTATGCCAGTATGGGACTAAATGCATTAAAGAGGGCTACACGTAAGGCATTAGAAAGAGCCCCACGAAACAATTTGCAAGTTCCAATCTGGGAAAACGGTAG
>CAZQJB010000037.1:0-10242 GCA_964593115.1 uncultured Aquificales bacterium | reverse complement strand
GGAGGAATGACTACCTGACGAGGAGGCAGATCTCTGCCCCGACTGCAGGTAAGGCCCAGATAACACAACAAGGGGGCGGACTCACTTATCCGTCCCCTTTCTCTTTTTCTGCCAAGAGACCCTACGCGTCCTCCACGGTGTAACCCTGGCTGATAAGCTCGTTCCTTAAGTTCGCACAAACCTCGCCCTTCTCGGTCTTGATGCGGAATAGCAGCGTTCTCTTGTCGTCCTTTATCAGGCTCACCATGCTACAGATGATAGGGCCATACTTTGTGAATATGCTGGTGATCTTCTCAACCTCTCCACCTGTAACAGGCAGGTCGGTGATCACCACCCTGCAGGTGCCCTCCTCAACGCCCATTATCTGAACGAAGAGGCGCAGCAGGTCAGTCTCGGTTATGATTCCCACCAGCTTGTTGCCCTTATCCACCACGGGAAGGTGGGCGATCTTGTACTTGTTCATAAGCAATGCAGCCTCTTCCACGGGCATGTCAGGCGTGCAGGTTATCACCTTTTTTGTCATAACCTCGTCCACCGTCATCTTGGCAAGAAGGTAGTTCACCTCGTACTTGCTCAGGGTTGTGGCGGGAGAGGGCATAACCTTTCTCAAGGTGTTCAGAGTCACTATTCCCACCAGTGTGTTGTCCTTCTCCACAACGGGAAGTCCCCGTATTCCCTCTTCCTGCATTATCTTCTCTGCCTCCACCACGAGGCTCTGGGGCCCTATGGTTTTGGGGGAATGAGACATCCATCTCTCTATTATCATTACCAGCAATCCTCCTTTTTCAATCCCACACTCTCTCGTCCTTGAACACCGGCCTGTTCTTAAGGGCATCTGGGGGCACGAAGTCCACCCTGTCCACCCTCACCTTTATGGTGTTATGAGCCTTATTCATGAAATCCTTTATCTCTTCAGAAGAGAAGGGCTCTTTTGCCGCCACCCTCATGGTGAGAATATCCCTTTGATCCACCCTGGTTATGACGCATTGGATGCCTTCTATCTTTGGATGACCATTAACCAGCTCACTTATCTGCTGTGCGTGCACGAACATTCCACGAACCTTGACAGAGCTGCCCACCCTGCCAGCTATGCGAACCAGGCGGGGAGAGGTTCTGCCACAGGGGCATGGCTCGGTGGTGAGCAGCGAGAGGTCTCCTGTACCGAAACGGATAAGGGGGTAAAGCTTATCACACAGGGTGACCACCACCTCGCCTATCTCCCCCTCGGGTAGGGGCTCTCCCGTGTAAGGATCGCATATCTGGAGCACTATACCGGAAGAGACGTGCATACCCGCCTTCTCATTGCACTCGTAGGCCACCGCACCCAGGTCTGCCGTGCCGTATCCCTGCCTGGTTGTGATACCCCACTCTTCCTCGAACTCCCTTCGAAGTGACTCCGGCAGCATCTCGGCGGATACGAAGGCCTTCTTCAGGGGCAAAGAGCCTGGATCGTGCCCCATCTCCATGGACTTCCTAAGTATGTTGTGCAGGAAACTGGGGGTGCCCACGTATCCGGTGACGCCGAGGTGATCGACTATCTTCACCTGCTGTTCGGTGTTTCCCACCCCGGTTGGCACCACAACCGCCCCAAGAGCCCTCAGGCCACTGTCGAACATGAACCCAGCAGGGGTGAGGTGGTAAGAGAAGGTGTTGATAACCACGTCACCCTTATGGAATCCCGCAACCTCCAGTGTCTCTCTCCACCTCCAGAAATCCTCTTCTACGCCCTGGGGATCGAATATGGGCCCGGGAGAGATGAAAACCCTGGCAATGGCAGACATGTCTAAGCCCAGCATTCCCCCAAAAGGCGGCTTCGAGGCCTGAAGCGATATCAGGGTGTCCTTCTGCAATACGGGTATCTTCACCAGGTCGTCCACCCCGGCTATGTCGTCTGGGGTTAGACCCGCCTCTTCCATCCGGTTCCTGAAGGCAGTTGAGTTATCGTATGCGTGTGCCACCACCTCTCTCACGGCTCTATCCATCTGGCTCATCCTCTCTGTGGATTTTCTAAAAAACCGGCCATCACAGCCAGCGTTTTCTTCTGCGGTAATGCTTCACATCCCTGAAGCTCTTTCTTCCTACATCCGTCAGCCCAAGGTAGAACTCCTTCACGTCGGGGTTCTCCCTGAGCTCTTCAGAAGGCCCGTCAAGGACCACTCTTCCGTTCTCCATCACATAGGCATACTGGGAAATGTTAAGGGCCAGTCTTGCGTTCTGCTCAACAAGCAGAATGGTGACCCCCTCTTCCCTGTTTATCTTCTGGATAACCTCGAATATCTCTTTCACTATCAAGGGGGCCAGTCCCAGGCTGGGCTCATCCAGCAGCATAAGTTTTGGCCTGGCCATGAGGGCCCTGCCTATAACCAGCATCTGCTGCTCGCCACCGCTCAGGTAACCGGCTATCTGGTTCTTCCTCTCTTCAAGCCTTGGAAAGAAGGAGAATACCATCTCCATGTCCTCTTTGATCCCCTTGCCATCCCTGCGCGAGGCAGTGGCTGCAATCAGGTTCTCGGTTACGGTGAGGGTCTCGAACACCCTCCTGCCCTCCATCACCTGGAATATCCCCATCTTCACTATTGCTTCGGGCTCTTTATTGTCTATGCGCTCCCCCATGAAGTAGATGGAACCGTCGGTCACCTCTCCCTCTTCCGCCTTTAGAAGGCCCGAGATGGCCTTCAGTGTGGTGGTCTTGCCTGCCCCGTTGGAACCCAACAGGGTGACTATCTTCCCCTCTTCAACGCTCAGGGACATCCCCTTCAACACCAGTATGACGTCGTCGTAGATCACCTCGACGTTATTGAGCTCGAGTAACGGCCTACCCATTCATATCCCTCTCTTCCTCTTAGGCTTGGTTGAAAAGGGGGCCGTAAGTTCCGGCCCCCTGTCTCGTGTGAACTTACCAGCCCAGGTACTTGGGATCCCTGCTTATGCTCGCCTTGCGCACGAACTGGAACTTGCCGTCGTGGATCCTGTAGATGTTCACCGTGGTGGACGGTCTGTGGTCTGTGGGGGTGAAGGTTATGGGCGGGGTGAGGCCTCCTGTGCTGAAGTCACGCAGTGTCTCAAGGGCGGCCTTCAGCTTGGGACCGGTAACATCGCCCTTCACCCTCTTCATGCCTTCCCACATCACCAGCATGGTGACCCACCCCTTCACGAAGTGACGAAGGTGTGGCCCAGGAGGAGCGTACTTCAGTATCGGCTTCATGCCCGGGCAATCGTATCCATAGGGCACCTCGGCGGTGACAACATAGGCCCTGTCATTGGCAGCGGCACCGGCGATCTTCGGGGTGCTCTCGTCCACTCCCCAGGTGTTGGATATGAACTTGGTCTTGAGACCCAGCTTGGCAGCGTCTTTCAGTATAACCGCCACCGAGGGGCTGGTGCCACCCACCCAGGCCCAGTCGGGATTGAACTTCTTCATGTGCAGCAACTGAGAGGTGGCATCTATGGCCCTCAGGCCCACTATCTCGTCGGGGCCTATCTCGAAGCCAAGCTCCTTGGCCATTGCCTTACCGGCGGGAATAGGATTCTTCCCGTAAGGATGATCGGGATAGATAAAGACCACTTTGGGGGGACGGCTCTCTTTCCAGGAGTCCTTTATAAACTGCATGGCCAGCCTTATGCAGTCGGAGTAGCTGGTCATAACGAAGAAGTTGTAGGGGGTCTTTCTGGGGTCGTCCAGGTTGGCATCGTAAGATGCAGACATGTAAACTATCTTGTCCCTGGTTATGAACGATTTAAGGGCGTTGGTGTCTCCAGTACCCCAGCCCTGGATCACGGGAACGTGCATGTCCTTGTACTTCTTGTACAGTGAGACCGCCTCGGGGATCTTGTAGCCGTAGTCGTTTGCGATCAGTCTGATAGGAACCCCATGAACCCCACCGTTGTCGTTAATGTACTTGGCCGCCGCTATGGCACCCTGAGCATACTCCTTGCCCACCGCCGCCGTGGGCCCCGTGGTGTCAAAGATACCACCCACAGGAATATACTTCTTTGCTACACCCAGACCTGTAACGCTCAGCACGAAGAGTGCCGAGACCAACGCAACTCCAATACCTCTAAACATACCTCTCATGCTCAACCTCCCTTTCTCTAAAGATCAAAATACACTAACCCCAAACCTACACTCACCAGCTTCTTGCCAAACCTTCTCTCCTCTCTTCTCTCTCACCCCCTTTCAATAAGAGAATGGCCACAGTTTCCAGTAAGCCTTGATGGTTCTCCACCGCGCGGCGAGACCATCGGGCTCGAATATCAGGAATAGTACAATAACTAAACCGAAAACTCCACTGCGTATGTTGTTGAATATGGAGAATACGAAGGGATGGCTCACGGACAGGGCCTGGGCAGGGATTCTCAACAGCTCGGGCAGCACTATCATAAAGATGGCACCAAAGATGCCTCCCAGCACATGGCCCAACCCCCCAATAATCACCATGGCTAAGTACTGAATAGAGAGCCAGATGGTGAAGTGCTCGTCGCTTATTATCTGGACGTAGTGCGCCCAAAGGCTACCAGAAACCCCAACCATGAACGAGCTTATGGCAAAAGACATCAGCCGGTACTTGTATAGGCTGATCCCCATCATCTCTGCAGAGAGGTACCTGTCCCTGATGGCCACGAAGGCGCGGCCCACCCGGGTCCTGGTGATGTTCTTTGTGTATATTGTGGCCAGAATTACGAAGAATATGATCAGGTAGTACATCTTCAAATCGGTATCGAACTGGAACCCAGCAATGGAGGCAGGGGGCACCAGAAGTCCAGCGCTACCCCCGGTGAGGGAGGTCCAGTTTCTCATGGCGTACTCTATGATGAACTGGGCCGCCATGGTGGCGATGGCGAGATAAAGCCCCTTTATCCTGAGAGAAGGGATTCCGAACACCATGCCCACTGCCGCGGTTATCAGACCCGCCAGGGGCAGGCACAACAGAAAGGGAAGCCCCAGCTTGGCGGCGAGGATGCCAGAGGCGTAGGCCCCCACACCCATGAAGGCGCCGTGACCCAATGATATCTGTCCCGTGTAGCCGGTTAGCAGGTTTAGGCCGTGGGCCCCGATGATGAAGATGCCGATGACGTTCAGTATGTATATCAAGGAGTTGTCCATGAAGGGGGGGATCGCTATCAGGGCCAATAGGAATATACCAAGCCAGATCCTGACAAACCTGGTCTTCCAGATCCTCTCGTCGTCCTTGTAGTTGTCAAAAAAGAGTCCGCAATGCATCCTTCTTCTCCCCTAAACCCTTTCTATCTCTTCGGTACCAAACAGGCCGTAAGGCTTTATCATGAGGATAATCACCAGAACCACGAAGGGGGCCACCTCTTTCACGTTCCCACCGAAATATACATCGAGATATCCACCAGCCAGGTTCTCGAGCACTCCTATTATGAACCCTCCCAGTATGGCCCCTGGTATGGAGTCGAGCCCTCCCAGTATCACCGCGGGAAAGACCTTGAGGCCAAAGTGGGCCAGAGAGATGTTTATTCCGTTTATGTTCCCTATGAGCACACCGCCTATGGCAGAGACCACTGCGGATATGGACCAGGATATGGCGAACACCTTCTTCACGCTTATGCCCATTGACAGGGCCGCCTGCTGGTCGTCCGCCACTGCCCTCATCATCACCCCCACCCTGGAAAACTTGAAGAAGAGAGAGCAGATAACCAGTAGGACCAGGGTGGTAAAGAAGGTCCAGATGTACACCTGAGAGAGCACCACCGGGCCTATGTTTACGGGGGCCTGGGGGAATATCTGGGGGAAGGCCCTTATCTGGGTGCCCCAGAAACAGGCCACAGTGGCCCTTATCATGGCGGCAAGGCCAATGGTGAGCATGATTATGGATATTATGGGTTCCCCTATCATGGGTCTAAGCGCCAGGCGTTCCAGTATGATTCCAAACAGGGCCATCATGGCAAGGGCAAGGGCAAAGGCCACGAGAAATGGAAGGTGAAACTGGTTTATCACCCACAGGCATAGGTAGGCGCCTAAAAGGACAAACTCTCCCTGTGCGAAGTTCAGGATTCCGGTGGCCTTATAGATGAGAACAAATCCCAGGGCCACCAGAGCATAGACGCTTCCCAGCACCAATCCCGTGACCACAAGCTGTACGAATTGAACAAGTCCGCTCTCCATGGCTATCTCCTCACATCTCTCTCTTCCAGAACATCCAGGTCTTTTTGGGTTTGAACAGCTTTTCGTACTCTTCGTCGCTCTTCATCTCGAGAATCTTAAGGGTGGTCTCGATGGGAACCACCCTGCCGTCCTGGTAACGGATCTCGGCCTTTATGGGCAGTTCCTCCCTGTCTGAATAGAGGGCTTCGATAACATCTTTGTACTTCTTGGCGATGAATCCGCGACGGATCTTCTTGGTACGGGTCAGCTCTTCGTCGTCTGCATCCAGCTCCTTGTATAGAAGGGTGAACTTCTTTATCCGAACCTGCTCCGGAAGCGTCTTGTTCACCCTCCACACCTCCTTCTCTATGAGTTCGTAAACCTCTGGTTTGGATGCGAGATCGGTGTAGGTGGTGTAACCAATCTGGTGCTCCTCTGCCCACTTACCCGTATGCTTGTAGTCTATACAGATCATTGCGGTGATGTAGGGCAGCTCGTGACCTATCACCACCGCCTCCACGATGAAGGGGCAGAACTTCAGCTTGTTCTCGATGAACATGGGCGAGAACTTGGTACCGTCCACCATCTTCATCAGGTCTTTCACCCTGTCTATCACCACAAGGTGGCCGTTATCGTCGATGTACCCGGCATCTCCTGAGTGCAGCCAGCCTTCCTTCTTTGTTTCCTGGGTGGCCTCGGGGTTCTTGTAGTATTCCACGAAAACCGCGGGGCTCTTAGAGAGAATCTCGCCCGTCTCAGATATCCTTATCTCGGTCTCTGGAATGGGCTTGCCAACCGTGTCGAAGTGCACGTCTCCGTCCCGGTGTATGCAGGATATTCCCGATATCTCGGTCTGGCCGTATATCTGTTTAAGGTTCACCCCCAGAGCATGGAAGAACCTGAACACGTCCGGCCCCAAAGCTGCGCCCCCAGTGGTGGCACTGCGAACCCTGGAGAATCCCAGGCGGTCCTTCAATGCCCTGAAGAGGCACACCCAGGCGATACCGTACAGCACCTTCCAGTACCAGGGGGGCTTCTCCTTGTTGAACTTGAAGTCGGCCCACCTGTAGCCTATGGGCATGAAAAAGTCGTAAACAAACCTCTTGAAGGGCGAGGCATCCAGGTGCTTCACCATGATCTGGCGGCACAACCCCTCCCACACCCTGGGCGGCGAGAAGACCACGTGGGGTCCAATCTCGTACAGGTCTGCCATGGCCGTCTCGGGCTCTTCGGGAAAGTTCACAGTGAAACCTATTGCAAGGGCCGATGAGACCGCCATCATCTGCTCCCCTATCCAGGGCAGGGGAAGAAAGGAGAGGAACTCGTCAGACTCCTGCTTTGGATCAACCACGTGCAGGTTCAGCGCCATCTTCAAAAGGTTCCTGTGGGTAAGCACCACCCCCTTGGGGAAGCCCGTGGTCCCCGATGTGTAGGCTATGAGGGCAACATCGTCGGAATCAAGACTCTCTATGTTCTTGATAAAGAGATCGGGATGCTCCTCGTGAAGCTCCCTTCCCAATTCCTCCACCTCGGGAAAATAGATCAGCAGGGGATCGTCGTAATTTCGCATACCTTTGGGATCTGTGTAGATTATGTTCTTTATGTTGGGCAGCTCGTCTTTCATGTCCAGTATCTTGTCCACCTGCTCCTGGTCTTCGGCCACCACGAACTTGGAGTCAGAGTGGTTGATAACGTAGGCCACCTCTGTGAGTATGGAGTCCTGGTATATGCCCAAAGGCACGGCCCCTGCCGCCTGGGCAGCAAGCTCCGCGTAGATCCACTCTGGCCTGTTGTCCCCTATGATGGCAACCTTGTCTCCCCTCTCGAGTCCCAGCTTGACCAGCCCCAACGAGAAGTTTCTCACGTGCTCCAGGTACTGCTGCCAGCTAACCGCCTGCCATATACCGTACTCCTTCTCTCTCAAGGCGGTTCTCTTGTCCCCGTACTTACGGGCGTTTCTCACAAGCAACCCCGGTAACACCCTCTCCAAGGGCGAGGTTCCCAGCTCAACCCCAGGCTCTTCTCCTTTGATGTATTTGACGGCGCTCTCCATCCTACAGCTCCTCCGTCCCCAGGTATGCCTGGATCACCTTGGGATTGACCTGGACCTCCTCAGGGGTCCCCTCTGCAATCTTTCTTCCAAACTCAAGCACAACCAACCTGTCCGAGAGATCCATCACCACCCCCATATCGTGCTCGATCAAAACGATGGTTATTCCCCACTCGTCGTGAAGGTCCAGGATAAACCTGGCCATGTCCTCGCGCTCCTCAACGTTCATTCCCGCCATGGGCTCGTCAAGCAAAAGCAGCTTGGGCTTAATGGCCAGTGCCCTGGCAAGTTCAACCCTCTTCTGAAGCCCGTAAGGAAGGGTACCCACCACCTTCTTCCTTATTGACTCTATCTCTAACAGGTCTATTATCTCTTCCTCTATCCACTTGCGTATGGCCATCTCTTCTCTGAAAGCCTTACCGTAATAGATGCCCCCTGAGATAGGGCCGGACTTCAGGTGGATGTGCGCCCCCAGCTTTATGTTGTCCAGAACCGTCATCCCCTTGAACAGCTCTATGTTCTGAAAGGTTCTGGCTATTCCCAGCTCTGCTATCTTATGGGTGGGCACCTTGGTGATGTCCTGTCCCATAAACTCAACGGTTCCCTTCTGGGGCCTGTAAAACCGGCTGATACAGTTAAGCAGGCTGGTCTTTCCAGCCCCGTTGGGGCCTATGATGGAGAATATCTCCCCCTCCCTGACGTGCATGCTCACGTCGAACAGGGCGTTCACGGCGCCAAAACTCAAGAAAAGACCTTCGACCCTAAGCAATACTCTACTCCCTTCTCTTCGGTCATCCTTTCCGTTTAGTAAAACCAAAACTATTTAAACGCCACCACAATGTCAACAACCAAACCCGATTTTTTTGTGCATACACAGTCTCAATAGGCGGCGGCAACCACCTCTCTGAGTATCTCTGCGGCGAGCTCTGGAGGGGTGGGATTTATGTAGAAACCAGAGCCCCACTCGAATCCCGCAATATGCGTCAACCTGGGAACCAGCTCCAGGTGCCAGTGAAAATCGTACTCTATGGTGCCCCAGTATCCCGGCTTCCCAGGCCTCTTAGAGGTGACTGGCGAGGTGTGTAAAACAAAGTTATACGGAGGATCGTTCAGAACATGCTTGATACCGGCAAGCATGGCCCTCATGGACTTTGCGAGTTCCAACAGCTCCGAGTCATCCAGCAGGGCGAAGTCGTGAAGGTGCCTCTTTGGAAAGAGCCAGGTCTCGAAGGGGAAACAAGAGGCATAGGGTGCCCATATAAAGAAGTTCTCCCTGTCCGCTATCACCCTGGATCCCAGTAGTTGCTCGTTCTTGATTATGTCACAGAATATGCAGCGCTCCTTTCTGCCAAAGTGCTCCTTGGCCGCTATCAGCTCTTGCCTTACGATGAAGGGCATCACCGGTGTGGCTATGATCTGGCTGTGGGAGTGAGAGAGCGAGGCCCCTGCCTCTGCACGGTGGTTCTTGAACACCAGGATGTAGCGTATCCTGGCATCCTGCTGAAGAACCCTTATCCTCTCCCGGTAGGCAAGCAACACCAGGGCTATATCCTCGGGGTCCAGGTCTCCAAGGGACCTGTCATGGTGGGGGGTTTCGATAACCACCTCGTGGGCCCCCACCCCCTCGACCCTGTCGAAGAGCCCTATTCCCTCTCTGGTGAGCTCGGCGTCTCCTTTCAGGGCCGGGAAACGGTTGGGCACCACCCTCACCTTCCACCCAGGGGTGTTGGGCAAAGAGCCGTCCCTGCGCACCGCAAAGAGCTCTTTTGGGGTCTTCTCCTCCTGCCCGTAACAGAAGGGACACACCTTCAGCCTCTTCTCCTCTCTGGGAATCTCGAAATCCCCCGGTCTTCTTCCCCTCTCGGTGGCAATGATAACCCACCTGAACCTCAGAGGATCCCACCTGAGCTCAGACACTGCTATCTCCCTTCTCTTCAAGAGCTATCCTGACAGAGAACTCCTCTCTACCTGCATCAAGATGCCTGCAGAGAAGAAATGTGTTCCCTTGGTACACCCTTTCAAGGCCGCTCTCAGACCTCGACATCGTGGTGTTCGGCACCACGATGAGGTCCATATTTTCTTC
>CAZQJB010000036.1:0-10267 GCA_964593115.1 uncultured Aquificales bacterium | reverse complement strand
AGTCTCTTATTAAAACACGGGTCCCATACCTGTCAATAGGGGAAAAATCAAATAAAGTTCTTCTTTTTTGCGGTTAGGTATTATAGCTTTAATATCAATAAGATAGATAACCACAGAGCGGTAATGACCACGGTATGGTAATAGACGGAAAGAGAAGCCGTCAAAGCGGTTCACCCCGGTGGTGACACCCCCAAGCATCGCTGTCTGCAAAACCTGTTTTCATTTTATTACCACAAACCCTTGCATTACAAGAGAAAAAGGCTAAACTCGCGGACTCACAACCAGGGAGAAGGAGGAAGACGAATTGAACCGGGAGTGCGACATACCCAGGGATAGAATAAAGGAGAGAACCCTTTGTTACTACCAACTTAACGAGCTATGTAAGGAAGAGTCATGGCGCATGTTCAGAATAATCGGGGACTTCGTGGAGGGGTTCGACGCAATACCCCCCCTGCTGCCCTCGGTGACCATATTCGGCTCGGCAAGGGTGAAAGAGGACAGCACCATCTACCAGGACACCATGCGGCTCGCGTCTATGCTTGCCCAGAAGGGCTTCACGGTGATCACAGGTGGGGGACCAGGGGTGATGGAGGCTGCCTGCAGAGGGGCTTACGAGAACGGGGGTATCTCAATAGGGTTGAACATAGAGCTTCCCCACGAGCAGAGGCCAAATCCATACTCAACCCTCACCCTTAACTTCCACTACTTCTTCGTTCGCAAGGTGATGCTGGTGAAGTACGCCAGTGCCTTCATCCTGATGCCAGGGGGATTCGGCACCTTCGACGAGCTCTTCGAAACCCTCACCCTGATCCAGACCAACAAAATAAGAAGGTTTCCGGTGATACTGCTCGGCAAGGATTACTGGGGGGGCTTGGTGGAGTGGCTGAAGAATAGCACAGAGACAAACGGATTCATCGGGCACGGCGACATGAAGCTGTTCAGGCTAATGGACTCCCCAGAAGAGGCGGTGGCTTTCATAGAGCACTGGCACAAGGAGCAGGACGAAGGGGATAGGGGAAAAGAGCATCACCTTCCCTAAAGGTATAAAACGGGCCTTGCCATCTCACTTCTTGAATCCGCTTCTAAAAGCGATTAGAAGAGAGTTGGGAAAGGGGCAACTGCTGACGGCAGAAGGAGGGCTGTGATGACAGGTGTCACTGCGGTTGCCATAGGAATCAGCGCCATGAAGACGGCGCTTCTGCTATCGGCCCCCGTGCTGGTATTCTCGCTGGTGATAGGCCTTATAATCAGCATCTTACAGGCGGCCACACAGATACAAGAGATGACCCTGACCTTCGTGCCCAAGATATTCGCTGCGGTCTTAGCCGTAGCCATATTCGGGCCATGGATGCTGCGCCTTATGATCAGCTACACCACCCAGCTCATATCCAACATCCCCATGTACGTGAGGTAACTTGAGGAGCCAGGCCATTGACCTTCACCCCCCCGGTATTCGACCTGGTGACGGTTTACAGGTTCTGCGTGCTCTTTTTGAGGGCGGCATCATTCATGTTCACCGCACCCATAATAGGCAGCAAGAACGTACCGGTAACGGTGAAGGCCGGGCTATCCCTTGCCATCGCCATAGTGGTGTACCCGGTCATTCCCCACCAGCAACTGGGGCAGGTTCCACCAAACCTACCCGTATTCGTCCTGGTGGTGGCCAGGGAGGTGATCATTGGCATGGCCATAGGGTACATAGCCCGACTGGTGTTCGACGGGGTCCAGTTTGGGGCCCAGTACGTGGCCTTCATGATGGGCCTTGGAATAGCCAACGTGCTCGACCCTCAATCAGAGGCCCAGGTGCCCATAATCGCCCAGATGGAGGGCGTTATAGCCTTTATCCTCTTCATCTCCATAGGGGGCCACCTTTGGTTCGTCTCTGCCTTCCACGACAGCTACGCGGTGCTACCCACCGGGGGATTTCAGCTCATATCGGGAACCTGGGCCCTTTACATCGCCAAGATGGTGGGCAGGCTCTTCGTGATAGCCATGAAGGTGAATGCTCCTATCTGGGCCGCCTTGCTGTTCACCCAGGTCTCCATGGGCATAGTGGCCCGCATGATTCCCCAGATAAACATCTTCATAGTGGGGTTTCCCTTGCAGATAGCTGTGGGCTTCTTCGTGCTGGCATTCTCTATGAGCGTGCTGGCAACGGTGCTCGAAAGGTACTTCTACCAGCTCTACAAGGAGATATTTCTGATGATGAGATTCATGGCGGGGTGAGGTAGATGCCAGAGAGAGACGACCAGGAACGCACAGAAGACCCAACTCCAAAGCGGCGGCAAGAGGCCAGGGAGAAGGGGCAGATCCCCAAGAGCCGCGAGGTGCCCTCTGTGGCCATACTGTTCGCAAGCTGCATCTACTTTCTCTTTCTCTACAAGTACACCTACCAGCACATGAGCGATACCATAGTCCACTTCTTCAGCCTGATACCAAATGTGAAGGATATGAACATCTACGCCTTCACCCATACCCTCTCCACGGCGACGAAAGAGCTGGGATTGATACTGACCCCCTTCTTCCTCATGGTTGTAGTTGTCTCTCTGGTGGCCAACATAGGCCAGGTAGGCTTTCTTCTCACAGGAGAACCACTTATTCCAAAGTTAGACAAGCTGAATCCCCTGTCAGGTTTAAAGAACCTCTTCTCTAAGAACGCCATGGTGGAACTGGTGAAGGGCATGTTGAAGATAGCAATAATAGGCTTTGTCTCATACAAGGTTCTGTAGTGTGACTTTGCAAAGATATTTGCCCTGGGGCTGCTCCCCGTATCTGGGCTGGCGGGTTTCATCCTGTGGGCCGCCTTCAAGGTTACCATGAAGATAGTGATGATATTCGTTATACTGGCAATACTGGATTACGGCTACCAGAGATGGGAGAACGAGCAGCAGCTGAAGATGAGCGTTCAAGAGGTGAAAGAGGAACTGAAGCAGATGGAGGGAGACCCCCAGGTCAGGGCCCGCATCAAGCAGCTCCAGAGGGAGATGGCCCAGAGGCGGATGATGGAGGAGGTGCCAAAGGCCGACGTGGTTATCACCAACCCCACTGAGCTGGCCATAGCGCTGAGGTACGACGAGACCAAGATGGAGGCCCCCAGAGTGGTGGCCAAGGGGGCGGGGTTCGTTGCCCAGAGGATAAGGGATATAGCGAGAAAGCACGAGATACCAATAGTAGAGAACAAGCCCTTGGCCCAAACCCTCTACAAGGCCGCCGAGGTGGGAGACGAGATACCTGAGCACCTTTACAAGGCGGTGGCCGAGGTGCTTGCCTACGTCTATTCGCTCAAGAACCGGCAGAGAAGAAAGACGGCCTAAGCCATGGCAGAAGAGCGCAGCTTCGTAGACAGGTACCTGGGCTCGTCCTTCGATGTGGGCATCGCCCTAAGCGTGGTGCTGGTGCTCACGGTGATGATAATACCCCTTCCTGCGCCGGTGCTGGACATACTGCTTGCCACCAACATCTCTCTATCCCTGTTGATACTGCTCACCTCTGTTTACGTGCAAAAACCCCTGGACTTCTCCTCTTTTCCCACGGTTCTGCTGATAACCACCCTTTTCAGGCTCTCCCTGAACGTAGCAACCACAAGGCGAATACTGCTTTACGGAAACAAGGGTACCGCCGCTGCCGGGCACATCATACAGGCCTTTGGCCAGTTCGTGGTAGGTGGCAACTACGTGGTGGGTTTCGTGGTCTTCCTGATACTGGTCATCATAAACTTCGTGGTCATCACAAAGGGCGCCCAGAGGATAGCCGAGGTGGCAGCACGCTTCACCTTAGACGCCATGCCGGGCAAGCAGATGGCGGTGGATGCCGACCTTAACGCCGGGCTGATAGACGAGGCGGTGGCCCGAAAGCGCCGGGACGAGATTCGCAGGGAGGCCGACTTTTACGGGGCCATGGACGGTGCCAGCAAGTTCGTTCGCGGTGATGCCATCGCAGGGGTGATCATCACCGTGATCAACATACTGGGCGGCCTGATAATCGGGGTGATGCAGCTACACATGTCTGCCGAGAAGGCGGCAAAGACCTTCACCATTCTCACCATAGGAGACGGCCTGGTGGGACAGATACCGGCCCTGCTCATCTCCACCTCGGCCGGTATCGTGGTCTCCATGGCGGCATCCTCAGAGGAGAGCCTTGGCAGAGACATCAGCCAGCAGATTGCAGGAAACGCAAAGGTGCTTGGCCTGGGGGCCGCCATTCTATTTTTCGCCGGAATCGTACCGGGGCTGCCCCTTGTCCCATTCTGGACACTGGCGGCTCTTCTCGGAGTTATCACCTACATCACCCTAAAGCGCACAAAGGAGGCCGAAACAGTCACCGAGGAGGAGCGGGCCAGGGAGGAGACGGAGACCCCAGAGGAAGAGGTGGAGAAACTGGCATCGATGATCCAGGTTGACCCGGTGGAGCTGGATCTGGGTTACGGGCTGATACCCCTGGTGGAGGAGAGCAAGGGAGGCAACCTGCTCGCCAAGGTGAAGGCCATGCGCAGGCAGATAGCCCTTGACCTTGGAATAATCGTGCCCCCGGTGCGGATAAGGGACAACCTTCAGCTTCCGCCCAACGTTTACACCATACTGCTGCAGGGGGTCGAGGTGGCAAGGGGAGAGGTGATGATGGACAAGCTGCTTGCCATGAGCCCCGGTGGCGAGGTGAAGGAGATAGAGGGAATAGCAACAAAAGAGCCTGCCTTTGGACTACCGGCGGTCTGGATAACCCCGGACATGCAAGACAAGGCCCAGTTAGAGGGCTACACCGTGGTGGACCCGGCAACAGTGGTGGTCACCCACCTATCCGAGGTTCTCAAGACCCACGCCCACGAGCTACTTGGCCGCCAGGAGGTACAGAACCTCTTGGACACCGTGGCAAAGACCTCGCCCAAGCTGGTGGAAGACCTGATTCCAAACATCCTCCCCCTGGGCACGGTGAGAATCGTGCTACAGAACCTGGTGCGAGAGGGGGTGTCGATAAGGAACCTGCAGAGGATTCTGGAGACCCTGGCAGACCTCGGCCAGCGCACCGATGACGTGGAGGTGCTTACCGAGTACGTGCGCCAGGTACTGGCGAGACAGATCGTGCACCAGCACATCGGACCCGATGGCACCCTGCCCATAGTGGTACTCGATCCAGCCTTCGAGAGGGTTCTGGTTGACCACGTCAAGAAGACCGAGCAGGGAAGCATACTGGCCCTGCCCCCCGCCACCGAGAAGCGGCTGGCCGAGAACATGGAGAAGGCCCTGAAACCCCCTCTCGAAAAGGGGATACAACCGGTGGTTGTGGTGGCCGCAGAGTTGCGCCCCGCTTTCAGAAGGTTTATGGATAGGTACATACAGAAGGTGGCTGTGCTGTCGCCCTTGGAAATACAGTCTGACATAAGGGTGCAGGTCTTGGGAGTGGTAAAGTGGGAGGAGGAGAAAGAGGAGGGTAGATGAAGATAAAGTGCTACACCGCCTCGACTGCCAAAGAGGCCCTTGAGATGGTTAGAAGGGAGCTGGGCGAGAACGCCCTTATCCTCTCCACCAAAGAGCGCTTCGGCAAGGTTGAGGTGGTGGCCGCCACCGAGTTTGACTTCGACACATTGAAAGAGGAAGAGCCCAGAACCGCCATAGACATATTAGAGAAGGTGGCAAGCACCCCCGGCCAACCAGAAGGCCCATCAACTCCCCCCATGGCAGAGACGGAACAGGTCTCACCCCCTTCTGAGACTCCCTCACCTATGCCCACAATGGCGCCCCCATTGTCCCAGGAGCAAGGGGTTCCTCCCCACGTTATGACCGAGATCATGGAGATAAAGGAGGTGCTGCTGCGCCTCCTCCAGGATCGCAAAGAGCAAGAGACCGTCAGAGAGCTCTCCAACGAGATCAGAGAGATAAAGGAACTTCTCAAGAGACAGGCGCAACAGGCATCGTCTTCGGTACCAGAGATGCAGGTAGGCGACAGCCTTCAACCCATATACGAAAGGCTGAAAAAACAGGAGATAGACGGCGAAACGCTGAAAAACGTGATGACCACTCTATCTTTGCACCCCGATGCCGTTGACCCCTACCTGATAGCCGAAGAGGCCCTGGGTAAAGAGATAATCACCGTTGACCTGTTCAGCGAGAGGCCCTCAAGGGTGCTCATGCTCCTCGGGCCCACAGGGGTGGGAAAGACCACCACCATAGCCAAGCTGGCCGCCATGGGAACCATCTCGGGTCTAAAGATGGGAATACTTAACATAGACACCTACAGGATAGGGGCCACGGAGCAGCTCAAGACCTACGCCAGGATAATGGGACTGCCCTTCAAGGTGGCACACTCAACAGACAGTTTCGTGCAGTGCTGCGAGTCCTTGGGGCACCTCGACATCATACTGGTGGACACAGCAGGTAGATCGCCCACAGATGACCTGAGAATAGAGGAGATGAAGGCATTCGTGGACGCCCCCGTTCCTGTGACGTCACTGGTGGTGCTTGGAATCCCCACGAGAACCGAAGATATGCTGACCGCCGTAGAGAAGTTCGCAGATTTCAAGGTGGTTGGCTTCATATTCACCAAGCTGGACGAGAGTTCTGTTTACGGGCCAATGGTGACCGTATGCAAGAGAACGGGTAAGCCCATAGCATACATCACCACTGGTCAGAGGGTACCAGAAGACATCGAGCTTGCCCTGCCCGGAAGGATAGCAAGAATAATACTGGGAACCGAGAGCATACCCACAAGGTGAGGCCAGGATGGAGGAAAAAAAGACGCCCATATCAGAAAACCTCCAGGAGATTCTGGGACCCGAGGACCAGGCACACAGCCTCAGAAAGTACTTCTCCCCAGGGCGGGAGACGGTTGTCATAGCCATCACCAGCGGCAAGGGAGGGGTGGGAAAGACAAACTTCACTGCAAACACCGCCTACCTGCTGGCAAAGATGGGAAAGAAGGTGTGCATACTTGACGCAGACCTGGGGCTGGCCAACATAGACGTTCTGCTGGGCCTTGTACCCAAAAAGACACTGGCCAACGTGTTGAGGGGCGAATGTGCCATGGCCGACATAGTTCTTGAGGGGCCAGGAGGAATGGCCATCATACCCGCCAGCTCTGGGCTGCGAGAGATGGTGAACATGGGCAAAGAGCAACAGAAGATGCTGGCAGAGCAGATGGCCGTCTTAGACGGGGAGTTCGACTATCTCTTCATAGACACCGCCGCGGGAATATCTCAGCAGGTGATGGCCTTTCTTGCAGCGGCCCCACAGGTGATCCTTATCACCACCCCTGACCCCACCGCTGTCACAGATGCCTACGACATGGTGAAGCTACTAAATGCCGAGTACGGCAAAAGAAACATCTACCTGGTGGTGAACATGGTGAGAAGGTACAGGGAGGGGGAAGAGACCGCATCTAAACTCTCACTGGTGGTTAAGAGATTTTTAGGTGAGCAGATAAACATAGTTCACTTAGGCTCTCTCCCTTACCAGACCGACATCGCCATATCGGTGAGAGAGCAGAGGCTCTACGTTGAGAAGTTCCCAGACAAACAGTTCGCGGGGCTAATGAAAGAGATCTGCGCCAAACTCACCGACTTCACCCTCTTTCCCGGGGTGAGGGGCGGCGTGTCTCTCTTCGCCAAGGCACTGACCAGGGGCTTGGGCAACAGATGATAGGTACAGGCGGATTCATCTCGGTGGTGGAGGCAATAGTGAGCAGGGTGCTCATACACAGCGTTTACAGAAGGCGAATAACCGGCGTTGCCATGCTTCTGTCCTGCTTCACAATGATGATATACTCCATAAATCTCCACGCCACCTCCTCTGAGGACCCCCTGTTATGGCTGGCGTGGATAGTTCTTTACGGGCTCTTCTGGTTCTTCATCTTTCTTTTCGTGTGCCTCATACTAACCTACTTCATTCTGAAAGAGGACATACTATCTTTTTTGGAAGAAGATGAGGAAGAGCAGGAAGATACCGGGATAACAACCAACGAACCGCCCATGGAGAAGATTGCAAGGGAGAATATGAGTGGATAAAGAAGAGCTTTTCTTCAAGTATCTTCCCATAGTGGAGAGGTGTGTAAACAAGATAAAGGAGAGGGTGCCCGGGCACGTAGAGGCAGACGACCTGGTAAATCAGGGGGTGATAGGTCTTCTCGATGCAATAGAGCGGTTCGATCCCCAGAAAGGGGTGCCCTTTGCCGCCTTTGCCGAAATACGGGTTAAAGGCACCATAGTTGACTATCTCAGGTCACTCGACTGGTTACCCCGCTCCAGCAGGGGCAGGCTGAAAGAGTTCGAGGAGGCCCTAAAGTTGCTCGAACAGCGGCTTGGAAGAGAGCCGAATACAGGGGAGATCTCCCGGTTCCTTGGGATAGACGAGGGAGAGGTTCACAGGCTCGAGATGGAGTTTGCAAACCAGTTCTTCGTGAGCCTTGCCACCCCAATAGTGGATTCTGAGAATCCACACACCTTGCTGGACATTCTTGCCGCAGACGAAGAGTCTTCCCCAGAGGCAATATGCGAAAGGATTGAAGAGGTTGAAAGGTTGGCACGGGCCATAGATAGGCTTCCTGAAAGGGACCAGCTTATACTCTCACTCTACTACAAGGACGACCTGACCATGAAAGAGATAGGCAAGGTACTCGACGTGTCAGAATCGAGGGTGTCTCAACTACATTCCAGGGCCCTGTTGAGGTTGAAGGACGAGGTGGATAAGCTGTACCAAAATCAAGGAAGAACCGGGAGAATAGATGGCTGAGATACTGAGCCAGGACGAGGTAGATGCCCTTCTTTCAATGATACAGACCGAGGAGGAGGTGGAGCTCGAGACCGCCACCGAGAGGTTCACCTCGCGCAAAACCGTGGTACCCTACAACTTTAAGCGTCCAGACCGCATCTCGAAGGACCAGATGAGGTTCTTGCAGTTCATACACGACCGCTTCGCACGAAACTTCAGCTCGGTGCTCTCTGCCTACCTGCGCAGCATAGTGGAGGTCAACCTGGTCTCAATAGACCAGATCTCGTACTCAGAGTTCCTCATGTCACTGCCAGATCCCACCTGTTTCTGCGTAGTGGGCATCCAACCGATAGAGGGAAAGGCCGCCTTCGAAATAAATCCTACACTGGCATTTCCAATGATAGACCGTCTCTTAGGCGGACCGGGAGAACCATTGAACGAGATGAGGGCCCTGACCGACCTCGAGGTGGACATTCTCGATGGTGTTATCCAGAGGGCCATGGAGGAGCTGAGGTTCGTGTGGTCAGAGGCCATGGAAGAGATAGAGTTCGTGGTTGAGGTGAAAGAGACAAGCCCCCACCTCATCCAGATAGTCTCTCCCAACGAGGTGGTTGTTCTCGTGGTGTTCGAGGTCAAAATAGGAGAGGTTCAGGGCATGATGAACCTTTGCATACCCGCCCTGGCACTGGAGCCCATAAGCAGCAACCTGAGCCAGGAGTGGTTCACTGGCACCAGGGAGGTATCTGAAGAGGACAGAGAACTCATAGTGAAGCACATTATGAACGCCAAGGTGGACCTGAACGCAATACTCGGAGAGACAAAGATCACCGTGGGAGAGGTTCTCGACATGGAGACGGGAGACCTCATAAAGCTTCCCACCCCCACGCATGCCCCTCTTAAACTGAAGATAGGAGACGAAGAGATATTCAAAGGCATAGTGGGAATACTGAGAGGCATAAGGGCCTTCAAGGTAAGAGAGATACTGGTGCCCATACACGAAGAGGAAGAGGAGGAGTAAGGTGGCCGAACCGAGAGGGGTTCCAAGCAACTTCGTCGAGAACGTAGAGACCCTGGCAGAGGTGGTGTCGGGCTTCTTCATGGAGCCCGGAAAGGTGGCCCTCGACGATGAGCAGCTCAAGCCGCTTGAAGAGATTGAACTCAGCGAATCCGAGCCCCGGTATTACGAATCGGGCATATCCATAATAAAGGGGGGAAGCGGTAACCTGTCGTCACTGTGGCCAGAGACCTCGGTACTCGGGTTCGTGGGCAAGATAATGGGTGAAGAGGTTGCAGAGCTCGACGACGATGCCAAGGACGCCTTTGGAGAGCTGATGAACCAGCTATGGGGTAGATTGAGGCTCTCGTACGGCAAGAACGTGGGCGAACCGGTGGACTTCTCACAGCCCGAGATAAACCCCATGGAGAGCATAGAGCAGGCCAAAGAGCTGCCCTTCTCCTTCGTATTACCTGCCACCCTCGAGGTGGGAGACGGCAAGTACCCATTCTTCTTCCTCTTCGACGATGATGCCCTCAAGTGGATGGACGACCTCGACAATCCCCCCCAGGAGGCC
>CAZQJB010000035.1:0-10304 GCA_964593115.1 uncultured Aquificales bacterium | reverse complement strand
AGAAGCGTTGCCCACAGCAGCAGGAACCCCGCCGCCACGAAGGGAAGCAGCAGTAGCAAAAATCCAAGAAACCTACCTATCAGGTACCTCGGCCTCGACACGGGCCTGGATAGGATGAGGTGAAGCATGCCGTCCTCTTTCTCTTTGAACAGGAAGGTGATGGCGAAGAAGAGTATGAGTGCCAGCGAGAGAAAGGTGATGCTTGATGTGCCCAGATCCGTAACAACCTTCACAGGGTCTGAGAGAGATAGAAGTCCCAGATACTCCACAGCGGCAAAGGCGAAGAGTAACAGTACCAGCAGCCCCACGAAGAACCGTTCCTTCAACCCCTGAAGCAGGGTGAAACGTGCGAGAGAGATGACTTTACCCATGGGCCTCCCCTTTGACCACCGAGAGAAACGCCCCTTCCAGCTCCTGCTTTCCTGTCTTCTGGTAGAGCTCTTCGGTGGTTCCAACGAATAGCAACCTGCCCTGGTGCAGTATGCCGACCCTGTGGCATAGCGTGCCTATGTCTGCAAGGATGTGGGAGTTTAGGAATATGGTGCCTCCCTGGGCGTTGAACTTCAGCAGAAGCCCTTTCACGTCGTGGCGTCCTATGGGGTCGAGGCCCGAGAGGGGCTCATCTAACATGAGAAATTCTGGCCTGTGCACGAAGGCGGAGGCCAGCCCCACCCTCTGAAGCATCCCTTTTGAGAGTTTACCCATATCGCGCCTCCAGGCACTCTCTTCCAGCCCCACCATGGTTAGCACCTCTTGGGGGGTGTAGGGATTCTCCACCTTGCCTACCTCTCCCATGAACCCCAGAAACCTTATGGGGTTCACCCGAACAGGTGGCCTGAAGTGCTCTGGCAGGTAGCCCACCCCTTGCCTTGCCCTGGGCTCTGAAGGGGGTAGCCCGTTAAGCCTTGCCTCGCCCCGGGTGGGTCTTGAAAGCCCCAGGGATATCTTCACCAAGGTGCTTTTTCCTGCCCCGTTGGGGCCGAGAAGGCCGAAGATTTCCCCTTCTTTAACCTCTAAGGAGACCCCTTTTAATGCCTCTTTGCGTTCTCTCACTCCCTTTTTGAAGGTCTTCTCGACGCCTGCCAGGGAGAGAAGGGATGGCCTCTCTTCTTTACCTACCATGGTGAGGATGTATATATCGGGGTAAGAGAGGATGACAAGTATGAAGGCTTCTAAGCGGTTGTTCGTGCTGGACGTGGGTAGAAGGGTGATGGCAACCACCCACCTTAGGATGAAGGGCGGAAAGGTGCTCTCTTCACCCATTGAGCTGTTCAAGCACCAGGATACGGAAATGGAGGCCATTCCCAAGCCTGACAGGGGCGAGGGGGTGCTCGTATCCCTCAGAGACGAGTTCTTTGAGTTCTTCGACTTCGAGCTTCCACCTGCACCGCCCAGGGAGCTTAGACCCATAGTTGCCCACAGGTGCCGCCAGCAGGCCACCCCAGAGACCATAGTTGGTGCTAAGTTGGCGGGAAAGGTGCAAGATGCCAGGGGGCTTCCCAAGCAGCGACTGGTGGTGGCGAGAACCCAGCGGGAGAGGATGGAGTGGATATTGAAGGGGCTTAACCTGGGCAAGAACCGTTTTCTGGGTGTGGTTCCCAGGTCAGAGCTGGTGCTCAGCGCCATCAACATGGCGGCACTTGATATTCCTGATGTAGAGAAGGCCTTCTGCGTCATGGGATTGAGCGTTGGCATTCTCGCCCTCTATTTTTTCAGGGGCAAAGAGTTTCTTTTTGCCCGTCACGTCGCACTTCAGCAAGAGCTCGATGCCAAGGATGTTGCCCAAAGGGTGACAGTGGAGCTGGTTCAGTCGAACCTCTATCTCACCCAGAGATATCGTCTCGAGAGCGATCATGTCTTCTTCGCCATAGGGGAAGAGTATGGGAAAGGGGTGCTCGATGAGGTGAGCAAGGGGGTGGGGCAAGAGGTGGTTGACCTCTGCTCTGTTGCAGAACCCAGATTCTTCAAGAGGCCCTCTCCTCAGGAGCTTCTTCTGGGTTCCTCCCTCTGGATGATGAACAGGCCTCCCCACGATAGGTTGCTCATCCTGCCTCCAGAGGTGAAACAGTTCTACCGGGCCCAACGGGTTTCCACTATCCTGCTAACCTCGGCAGGGGCGCTGTTGGTGGGCTCTGTTCTGTGGGGCCTTGGAATGAGTGCCAGAATTCACAACCTGAAAAAGGAGAAGATGCAGGTTGAGAGCAGGTTGCTGATTGACAAGGGCAGGGTGAAGGCACTTGAGAAGCGCTTTACCAACAGGGAGTTGTGGAAGACTCTCAGGGGGTTTGGCGAGGTTAATCCCGGCTCTCCCCCTGAGCACCGAGTGCTCGATGTGCTATCCCAGGCGGCCATTCCAGAGGTGCTTATCACCTCTTGCAATGTGAAGGTAGAGAAGGGGGGATTGCAGGTGGAGATAGATGGCAGGGCCACCTCTGCGGTCTCTTACCTTGATGCCCTGAAAAAGGGGCGCCTCTTCATGGAGAGGCTAAGAGAGGGACTTGGTGAGGTATGGAAAGGAGCCAATAGTGAAGAGGTTAGTCTATCTCCAGTGGTTAAGAGATCGAGACAGGGTGAAAAGGCTGGTCCCACTGCTTACTATGTCTCCTTCCACGCGGTCTTCTTATTGCCGGGAGGTGGAGCGTGAGGCTCTTGGAAAAGGTGAGGGGCATGGGTGGGAGTTACCTTTTACCCGCTGCCATATTTGTGGTGGCCGTCCTGGTTCTTGTCCTTTGGGTGTGGCCTACCTACAAGCAGCTCAACCTGTTGAAGATAGAGATAGCCTCTGCCAGGTCTGAGCTGTCTAAGGTGAAAAAGGCGAGAAGGGACCTGAGAATGCTCAAGAGGTATGCTGATGAGCACGGCAATGACCCTGTGGAGTACGTGAGGAGGAGGTGTTTCGTGGTGGGCTCTGAAGAGGAGATAACCCCCTTTCTCTTGGATAACCTCGCTGGGTTGAAGAACGGTTTCTACCTCTTCTCGTGGTCGCCATCTCAGGGCAAACCCAAGAAGGTAGGACAATTGTCCCCCGGAGAAGAGATATTCAAGGTGCCCATAAGCTTCGGTTTCGATGCCTATGTGGTGGAGGCCATGGGTTTCATCTCTTCGCTTAGCCGCAAGAAAGGGCTATGGGTAGATACCGTAGAGGCGAAGAGAAAGAAAGAGGGCTTTCCATCTTACCGGGTTAGCGGTGGGGCCTGTTTTCTGGTGGAGAGCGAGCAATGAAGCGCTTGTTGTTGATGTTAGCGGTGATTCTCGTTCCAGTTGTTGCCGTGTGTGAGGTGGTGAATATAGGTGGTGTTGATTATCCAAGAGACCCGTTCCTTACACCCCAACAACAGAGAGGCCTGTTCTTAGAGATAGAGAAAGAGTGGGCCCAACTTCACAATAAACCCAAGCAGAATACTCAAGATAAAGGCATTAAAAACGAGGAGTTGACTGTTCAGGCAGAAGGAGAGAGACAGGTTAATCCCGCTAATGAACAGGCTTTTCCAGGATTGAATGTCGAGGCTGTGCTCACTTCCTTGGATATGAATGGTCAGGTAAGAAAATGGATTTTAGTTAACGGAAACCTGTTGCGCGAGGGGAATAAGATTGGTAATATTACTATTGAAAAGATAACCAGTGAAGGAGTATTGGTTAGGTGGAACGGGGAGAACAGGATAATAGATGTCGAGAGAGGGCAAAGAGGATTGCAAGCAAAAGAGGGGTTGAAGACCAGTGAGAACAAGAAAAAAGATGAAGAAAGTCGGTCAGTTGTTCAACAAAAGTTGGGCCACGATGCTGAATAGAAGGTCTCCTTTTCTGTTTGTTTTGCTGGCCCTGTTTCTGGTATCCTGTTCACATGAGGCTGTCCTGCCTCCCCACAGTAACTTTCAGCAGGTACCGATATCGGCTCTTCACCCGCAACGGGAGCCCAAGCCACTTTCTACTGTAGATATGCCCCCAGAGGCGTCACCCACGGTCATCAAAATCCCAAAGAAGGAGAAGCTTTACAACATAAATGTGGTGAACGCTGTGCTAAGGGACGTGTTGAGGCTCATAGTACAGGAGGCAGGTCTCAACTTAGTGATGGACAAGGACGTGAACCAGGAGACCCTGGTGAGTCTGAAGCTCACTGACAGCGACCTGAAGACAACCCTCGATTACCTCCTGAAGCCCTTAGGATACTCCTACACCATAAAAGGTGACACCCTTCTTGTCTCTGCCACTATTACCAAGGTGTTTCATTTTAACTACATGGTGGGTTCCCGCACTGCCAGCGAGGAGTCAGGGGGCGACGTGCTTGGCGGTATCTCTGATTCCGGTGGGTCCAGTAGCAGCTCGGGTAGCAGTGGAGGCGGTGGTTCCACCGAGATGAAGGGCAAGTTCGAGATAAAGAGCGAGGACAAAGAGGACGAGATGGACGTCTGGAAACAGATAGAGGACGGTATCGCCCAGCTAAAGTCCCCCTCGGGTAACGTGGTGATAAACAGGGTGTCTGGTACCATCATGGTTACAGACAAGGTGGAGAACGTTGAGCTCATAGGCAAGTTCCTCGACACCGTAAAGAGTTCCCTTGAGAGGCAGATTCTGATTGAGGCAAAGATACTGGAGGTGACCCTCTCATCGGGGAGCTCAATGGGAATAGACTGGAACCACGTCTTTGACGGGCGCCACCTTTTTGGCAAGGTTTTGAAAGAGGGCAGCACCATATCACTTGGGCAGACCTTGGCACCTTCCCTGAGTTCTGGGCTCATGGTGAGCATCACCAGCGAGACCTTCAACGCCCTTCTCAGGGCCCTGGCCACCCAGGGCCAGATAAAGGTGCTCTCGAGTCCCAGGCTATCAATAATGAACGGCCAGAACGCCTTGATAAGCGTGGGTGACGAGATACCCTACATCGATATATCAGACGTTGAGAGGGACACGGATACCAACACCGTCACCGTGGACTACGAGGTGAAGCGGGTGCACATAGGTGTGCTTATGGGTGTGACTCCCTTCATAGACAAGCAGAACAAGATAGTGATGCGCATAGTGCCGATAATAACACACCTTCTGGGTGAGAAGGACCTGCAGCTTCCTGATGGGGGTACCTTTCCCAATCCCGTCATAGACGTGCGCCAGATGAGCACCGTGGTGAAGGTGAACAACGGTGAGACCCTGGTGCTGGGAGGACTGATAACCGAGAAGGGGAGCCTTCGCAAAGAGAAGATACCCTTCGTGGGAGACGTTCCCGGTGCCGGTAACCTGTTCGCCAAGCGTTTCGATACCAACAAGCGCACAGAGCTTGTGATACTGCTCACCCCCCACATACTCTGATGCCGCTTTACAGCTATGTGGCCATAACCCCTGATGGCAAAAAAAGAAAGGGTTCAGACTACGCTGTAGATCTCGCCGACCTGGAGACCCGCCTTAACAGGGAGGGCCTCATGCTCTTGAGGGCAACCAGAAGCAGGCTGAAGGAGCTGTTAGGCGGGGTCAAGCGAAGGGACGTGATAACCTTCACCCACGATCTCTCACGGGCATTGGAGGCAGGTGTGTCCCTGGCAACGGCCCTGGAGACCCTTGAGGAGGGTTGGGAGGGCAAAAGGTTCACCATGGTGCTCCGCGATCTCAGGCGCAGGGTAGAGGCAGGAGACTCTTTCGCCCATGCCCTCTCTGCCCATCCAAACATATTCTCAAACTACATGGTGGGTGCGGTGAGAGCCGGAGAGACCAGTGGAAACCTGCCCTACGTGCTCATGAACATCTCCCAGACCCTCGAGCGGATAGAGGAGCTCGAGAGCAGGGTGAAGCACGCCCTCATCTACCCCTCTTTCGTGGTTGTGGCCCTGCTGGGGGTGATATGCATCTACCTGTTCTTCGTGGTTCCCAGATTCGTAAAGGCCCTGAAGAGCGCAGACTTTCCCATTCCTGCTTTCATGCAGTTTGCCTACAACCTGTCCATTGCGCTCAGGCAGAACTGGTACATATTCCCCTGTGGCCTTGTTGGATTCATAGTGCTGATTATCCTGGTGAAGAAGAATCGCAAGATGAAACTGCTCAAAGACCGGTTGGTTCTTAGGCTTCCTCTCATAAAGAGGATAACCGTCAAGTACTACTTTGCCCGCTTTGCCTCGTTCATGGGTCTTCTTTTGAACGCGGGGCTCGACATGATACGTTCCCTCTCGGTGATGCAGGAGGTGGTGGGCAATGCCGAGATCTCCCAGAGAATCTCAAAGGCCCAGTACTACGTGGAGTCGGGGGAGACCCTCTCAACCGCCCTTGAAGAGGTGGGCTTCGACCCTCTCACCCTAAGGATGATTAAGACAGGAGAGATGACCGGTAACCTCGCAGACGAGTTCCAGAAAGTGGCAGAGTTCTTCTACAAGGATGTGGACAGGCTTCTGAAGAAGCTGATGGCCCTGTTCGAGCCCGTGATCATCATATTTATGGGTATATTTGTGGGTGGAATAGTTGCCTCCCTCTTCTCTTCACTCTACAATGTGTTAGGTAAGATACACTGATACCAGGAGCAGAGGATCATGGAGCAGAAGGCCGTTCTTGTCCATTCCGCTGAATACCACAGGTTTGACCTGGGAAGGGACCATCCCCTTCGCATGTACAGGCTTAAGCTCACTGTTGACCTGATGGAGGCCATGGGGGTTTTCCCTTCAGATGTGGTTGAGCCTTCTCCTGCAGACCTCGACACCCTTACGCTATTCCACTCCAGGGATTACCTCGATGCGCTCCAGAGGGCCGAGACCCAAGGGGTTACTGCACCAGAGATGGGGATAGGCGCCCCTGACAACCCCATCTTTGAGGGGTGTTTCACCATGCCCCGCATGAGTGTTGACGGCACATGCAAGGCGGTCTCAATTGCCCTGGATGGCTCAAGAACATTCCACATGGGAGGTGGCATGCACCATGCCCATCCAGAGAGGGCCTCGGGGTTCTGCTACCTGAACGATCCCGTCCTCGGCATCATGAAGGCCGCTGAGCAGGGGGCAAAGGTGCTCTACCTCGACATAGATGCCCACCACGGTGACGGGGTTCAAGAGGCATTCTACGATAACCCCCAGGTGTTTACCCTATCCATTCACCAGTACAGCCCAGGGTTCTTTCCGGGCACCGGAGGGATAGACGAGATGGGAGAGGGTAAAGGCAGGGGTTACGCGGTGAACCTGCCTCTGCCCCCCCACACTGAAGACGAGAGCTACTGGTGGGCCTACCAGGAGGTTTTCTTGCCATCCCTCGAAAAGTTTGCTCCAGACCTCCTCTTTGTGCAGTTCGGAGTGGATGGTCACAGGGACGACCCACTGGCCTCGCTATACCTTTCCACCTACCTCTACGAGAGGCTCGCGAAAGACCTGGTAGAGAGGTGGAAGGGTCCCCTGGCGGTGGTGGGGGGCGGGGGCTATGACATGGTGAACGTGGCCCGAATATGGACCATGGCGTGGGGGGTGCTGAGTGATGCCACCCTCCCCGAACTCCTACCGGACTCCTTTTTGCGAATCTCCACCATGAGCGGGTACGATGGTCCCTATCTTCACGACATACCAGGCTGGTCAGGCGAGGTGGTATCAGAGGATGTTAAGGAGACGGTGAGGCGCCTGAAAAGGGCCCATCCCATGTTCCAAGGAGCCAGTTAAGGGCCAGGTATGGGTGGCCTGGGAATGTACGGTCCCGGCGGTCCACCTGGGGGTAAAGGTATGGCGGCGCCTATGTCGAAGGTAACTATTGCCTGTGCGGTGTCGTTCTCTGTTCCCAGGTAGAACACCAGGTTGCCCTTGGTTCCCTTTGGAAGACCGTGGGAGAACCTGAACACCAGGGTTGCCGATTCCTCCCCTATCTCAGACGAGTCTGCGTCCAAAAGAGAGAAGAGGGGTAATGTGACGTCGGCGCCGTTCACCTCTGTGTCTCCCAAGGTGCCGGAATAGACGAACTTGACCAACCGAAGGGAGGATAGGCCGTCGGGATACTCCAGGGTGTAGGTGAGGGTGAAAGGATTGTCTATGGTGACCATGTTAGGTGTGACGCTTACAGATAGTCCCGGTTTTGGGGTGGGTGCAGGTGCTGGCCCGGGCCCGGGGGATGTTCCCCCTGACGAGAGGTCAAAGTCTGCACCGGTTATCTCGTCCCCGGCCTCGATATCTAACACCTTTCCGTTCTCGTAGCTCTCCTGCGGATAGATGTCGAAGCTGCGGTACTGGCTTGAGCTGTAAGAGGTCTCGGATACGGGGATGGGCACCAGGCTAAGCCTGTATTTGCCTGGTGGAATACCCCGTATGCTGTACTCGCCACCTGTGATGGTCTCCATTCCAGAGAAGGCTGCCACCACCTTGTGGTTGCTGGTGGCGTCGGTGAGCACCACGTTGACCCCGAAGGCACCTATGTTTGAGGTCTTCATAACCTTCCCTTTTACGGTTCCGTAGTTCTCTTCGAAGGATGATGTGGGATAGACGCACGAGATGCCTGCCTTGTCATCGGTCTCGAGGGTGCTTTCGCCCCCTGCGAAGTAGGGGTAGAGCGAGGGTTGCAGGTCTGGTGACTCGTTCAGCGTGCTGTGGTCGAGCCCAAGGGCGTGGCCCATCTCGTGTGTGAGCAGTGCCTGGAGCATGGTTGTTCCATCGGTGTTGGGTCTTGCAAGGTTCCACTCTGCATCGTTGAGAATGATGTCGGCGTCTTGGATTGCCCCGTCGTTGCTGTAGGATACGTAGGTAACACCAAGCACACCGCTGTTTGCAGGGATTATACGGTTGGTGTTGTCGAAATAGAGCACGTTTATACCGTCAGCCTGGTTTGTCAGGGCGCTTGGCAAGGCATCAGTTGTGCCGACGAACTCTACGGTAACGGTGGCAGAAGAGACAGAAGACCAGGTTCTGGCCACGGCATCGGCTATCTTCTGCAAGGTGTCGAAGTCAAGGTCGTGGCAGCCCTGGGCATTAAGGTAGAACTTGACCCGCCTGTTTGTCCAATGAGTCATCACCAGTTTGCCGCCGTTGTTGGCCAGGATGTGAGAATAGCCCATGGCATCCCGGCATTGCATTATGGGAATCAGAGCTATCAGTGCCACTCCGAATAAGGCGCAAGAAAAAGCCCTTTTCATCGCCCTTCGTCCCCGTTTACCGCCCTAAGCACAGCCTCTCGCACGGTAGAGAGGGGCTCCCATCTTCCGTGCTCTATCTCTACCGCCGGGTTGCCCTGGTTGTCCAGGCGTATCCTTTTTATCCCTTTCCAGTATCCCAAAGGGAAAAGGCCATTTTGGGATCTTCCGAGAAATAGTAATACCTGGTCCCCCACCTTAGGGGCGGCAGAGGTGATCCCTGGCACGTAGAGGTTGTACTTGCCAAGGTGTCCTCCAGGAATGCGAATCTCCACGGTGGATGCCCTTTTTCTGCCTTTCAGGGTTCTGGTGACCTTGAACGTGTAAACCAGGTTGGGCGAGCCGGGGTCTTCCCTTACCGATATGCATTTTGCCTCCACCACCTTTGCTGCCCTAAGGGAGAGCTCGTGTATCTCAAGCCCCCTTTCCACCTGGGTGGCAAGGGAGGTTCCCAAGGCGGTGAAGATGAATAGGGGGAGAATGACTATCCAGACAAGGGGTCTGCCCTTCAAGATTCCCATCCTCCCCTTTTCCATGGTTAATTCAGTTTACCAGACCTGGGTTCCAATGAACGCAAACGAACCCATAACCCCGCTGCCGCTAACGTAGAAGTCGTAGATGGGCTTGCCGGTTAACGAGTCGGTCCCCTTGTACTGCCCGTAGAAGTAAGCAGGCAACATGCTTCCACCGCCAAAGTTGATGGTGATGGGTCCGGAGCTGTTCACGGTGTAGGCGAAGATGTCACCAACAGGGTTGTAGGTGAAGACCAGCAACGCTCCTGCACCGTCCACGTTGGTGATCTCGTAACCCACTGCCCCTCCTGGATCGGGCCAGTAGCACTCGTAGGTGGCCGCAACCGCTGCCGTTGCCATGGCCATTACTGCCATCAGGCAGATAGCCGCACAGAACATCTTGAATCTCTTCATACTCTTTCACCTCCTTTCATAGGATACGCGTTTTTCAAAATAGACGATGGAGAACACCCCTTTGGCGCCCGCATAGCGCTGCTCTCCTTCGGCGTCACTGGTTTTCCCCGGGAAGGGCAGCGGGATTCGGAAAATGCTTGATGATCTCCAGAATGCCACGCTTCGCCTCCTCCTTGTGTTCGCTCAGGTTTATCTCTCCCGGCTTGTACCGCTTTATCCCCGAGGAGTTCCCCCTCTTCATATCCCCTTCCTCTCTCTTTGCACTCCTTTTTACCTTGCTGAGCCCAGTTTTTTTCTCCCTTGCTTCAGCA
>CAZQJB010000034.1:0-10326 GCA_964593115.1 uncultured Aquificales bacterium | reverse complement strand
CAAAGGTGGCCCGCAGGTTCTACGAGCTGCAGAAAAGCCGCGAGGGAACTGGGGTTGAGGCCATGAAGAGAGAGAAGGGCACCTGGTAGGGCCATGGCACGAAAGCGCCTGGGAGTCCTTCTCATCGAAATGGGGTTTCTCACCCCTTCCCAGCTCGAGGTAGCCTTAAAGGAACAAAGAAGAACCAGAGAGCTACTGGGCCAGACCCTTGAGAGGCTGGGCTTTGTCTCCCCTGAAAAGATGGCGCTGGTGCTTGCGGCCCAGGCAGGAATACCCTTCGTGAATCTCAGGGAGGTTAAGCCGCAACCGGAGGCCATAGAGGCCCTTGGAGAAGACCTTGCCAGAAAACACCACGTGCTTCCCATAGAGCTCAAGGGAAACACCCTGGTGGTGGCCACCGACAATCCTTACGACGTATTGGAGGTGGACCGCCTTAAGGAGAGCTCTGGAAGGGACGTGGAGATAAGGGTGGCCGAACCCGAGCTTATCACCTCGCTGATAGACGAGTACTACGGGGTGAAGGGGGTTACAGACCGCGATCTAGAAGAGGCCGTGCAAGAGGTGCTATCCTCCCTTGGCGGAGAGGCCCTGGAGTCTCCCATGATCTCCCTGGTGGAGAAGATAATAGGAAACGCCTTGAAAGAAGGCTGCACCGACATCCACATAGACCCTGGAGACCGTGTAACCCGGATAAAGATGAGGCTCGACGGTGTTCTCTACCAGAAGCTGGCCATGCCCAAAGAGCTCCACCCTCCCCTGGTGAACAGGATAAAGATACTGGCAGAGCTTGACATATCGGAGCAAAGGGTGCCCCAGGACGGACGAATAGGCATCACCATAGGGGGGAAAGAGATAGACATACGTGTCTCCACCCTCCCCACCGTCAGGGGAGAGGCGGTGGTGATGCGCCTCTTAGACAAGGGCAGGCTGCTGCTGGGGTTGGAGGACCTGGGCTTCTCCCAGGAGAACTACCAGAGGTTCAAAGAGCTAATAAACAAGCCCTTCGGTATGATACTGGTCACAGGGCCCACCGGTTCCGGAAAGACCACAACCCTCTATGCGGCACTATCCTCCATAGACGTGGTGAGCAAAAACGTTATGACCATAGAAGACCCCGTGGAGTACGAGCTATCACTGGTGCGCCAGTCTCAGATAAACCCCCAGGCGGGGTTCACCTTCGCCTCGGGGCTGAGATCTGCCCTGCGTCAGGACCCGGATGTTATCCTGGTTGGGGAGATTCGCGACAAGGAGACCGCAGACATGGCCATCAGGGCGGCCCTTACGGGACACCTGCTCTTCTCGACACTGCACACCAACGACGCCGCCGGTACCATAACGAGGCTGATAGACATAGGGGTCTCGCCCTTCCTGCTTCCATCCACCCTGCTGGCCGCCATGGCCCAGAGACTTGTCAGAAGGATATGCGGCTATTGCCAAGAGAGCTACGAGGCCACAGCCGCAGAGAAGGCATTGCTCGGGGTACCCGGGGACCAACCCCTGGAACTTAAACGGGGCAAGGGATGCCCCTACTGCAGAAACACGGGCTACAAGGGACGCATGGCGGTATTCGAGATGCTCACCATGAACCAGGAGATAGAGGAGCTGGTCCTGCAGAATGCTCCCAGCAGCAGGATAAAGCGAGCGGCCATGGATAATGGCATGACCGACCTGCGGCAGGACTGCATAAGAAAGGTGATTGCAGGCCAGACCACGGTAGAAGAGCTGGTGAGGGTTATAGGCTGAACCGCCACGGCGAATGGTGGTGGCTGACTCCTGGGGTTGCAGACCATCACCCCTGTTGTGAGGATAATCACGATCCTTGTTCGTTAATCACTTGCCCCAAACAGTTAGCTCTGGTAGCAATGCGATTGTGTTCACAAATTACGGGAAGGCGTGTTGACACCCTGTCAGGCGTATGATAGGCGAGCCGCCGATCCGTGAAGGGGAAATTCTATTAAAGATGGGAGCGTGCCTATGATCAACCTGGATCAAACCTTGTTGGTGCAGATGGTGAACTTCATCATCCTCGTTTTGGTGCTTAACTATCTTCTCTACAAGCCATTGCTCAAGATAATCGACGAGCGAAAGGAGAGGATCGAGGGCACCCTTGAAGAGGCAGAACGCATGATGAAGGAGGCGGAACGCAAGCTGGAAGAGTACAACAGCCGCATCCGCCAGGCGAGGCAACAGGCCCAGCAGATCGTGGCCGAGGGTAGGTTGAAGGCGTCGGAGGAGCAGAAAAGGATTCTCGCCTCTGTACGCAAGGAGACCGAAGAGAGGCTCGAAAAACTGCAGAGAGAGCTGGAGGCACAGAAGGCATCTGCCCGCGAGGTACTGAGGAGACAAGCAGAGGTGCTCTCCATCAGGATAGCAGAGCGGGTTCTGGGCAGAAGCATACAAGAGGGCAAGAGGGGAGAGGCACAATGAGGATAAGAAAAGAGGTTCTCTTCTCTATACTGATAGTACTCTGCATAACCTCTCTGGCCATGGCTGGCGAAGGAGAGGAGGCCCACCAGGTGAAGCCCATGATGGAGGTGTTCCGTCTCGTAAACTTCTTGATCTTCGCCGCCTTGCTCTACAAGTTCGTTGCCAAGCCCATAAAAGAGGCGTTGAGTAACCGCACCACCAAGATCGAAGAGGCATTGCAGAACGCCAAAGAGGCCAAGGAGACTGCTCTAAGAAAGGCCCAGGAGTATGACGCAAGGATAGCCAATGCCGACAAGGAGGTGGCCGAAATCATCTCCCAGGCCGAGCGCGAGAGAGACCAGCAGGTGGCAAAGATGCAAGAAGAGATGGAGCTCTTAAAGACCCGGTTGGAGGAGCAGTCCAAGGCGGCAGCAGATCTCGAGATAGCCCGCGCTAAGGCCGAGCTGCAGGAAGAGGCGGCTCGTCTTGCAGTGGAGCTGGCAGAGGGGCTCGTTAAGAAAGAGATATCCCCCGACGACCAGAAGAGACTGGTGAAAGAGTATGTTCAGAGACTTAAGGAGGTCAATTAGATGAGCCGTTCTCTGGCCCGAAGGTATGCAAAAGCCATTGTGGAGTCCGTTCACGACAAGGGAGGCAACCTTGATGAGCTGCTCGACGAGCTGGAGACCCTCCAGGACCTGCTTAGCAAGAATCCCAAGGTTGTGCGTTTTCTCACCCAGCCCATAGTGCCCATGAAGGATCGACTGGAGCTGGCCCGCACCATAGGGGAGAAGGGTGGGTTCTCAAAAGAGGTGGGCAATCTTCTTTGCATCATGGTGGAGAAAGAACGTTTCGCCTCTTACGGAGAGATGGTTGAAGAGGCAAGAAGCCTGGTGGACGAGATCATGTCCAAGGTTAGGGGAGAGGTGAAGACCGCCCGGCCCCTCTCTGAAGAAGACCTGAAGCTGCTGGAAGAGGGATTCGCAAGCGTGATCGGCAAACGAGTGGTTCTGGACGTGGTCGAAGACCCGTCCCTCATCGGCGGCGTCATGGCAGTTGTGGGGGGAGTTGTGTTCGACGGAACCGTTAGATCAAACCTCAACAAGGTTAAAGAGAAGCTTATAGAGGAGTGACGTGATGCAGATTCGTGCAGAAGAGATCAGCGAGATTCTGAAAAGGCGTATCGAAGAGTTCGAGCGCGGAGTCGAGCTCGCGGAAGAGGGGATAGTCACCTATGTTGGTGACCGTATCGCCAGGGTCTACGGGCTCGACAACGTCATGTACAGCGAAATGGTGGAGTTTCCCAACAGCATCTTTGGCATGGCCTTCAACCTGGAAGAGGACAGCGTGGGTATCGTTATCCTGGGAGACGACACATTCATCAAGGAGGGGGACAGGGTAAAAAGAACCCGCCGCATCATCGAGGTTCCCGTAGGTAAGGAGCTGGTGGGCAGGGTGGTGAACCCCCTTGGCCAGCCCATAGACGGCCTCGGCCCCATCAATGCCAAGGAGTTCCGTCACATGGAGGTTCTGGCCCCGGGAGTCGTGGACAGGCAGCCCGTTAGCGAACCTTTGCAGACCGGTATCAAGGCCATAGATTCGATGATCCCCATTGGAAGGGGACAAAGGGAGTTGATCATCGGCGACAGGCAGACCGGTAAGACCGCGGTGGCCATAGACGCCATAATCAACCAGAAGGATTCAGACGTTATCTGCATCTACGTGGCAATAGGGCAGAAGCGCTCTTCGGTGGCCCGCACCGTTGACAAGCTGCGCCAGATGGGTGCCATGGAGTACACCATAGTGGTGGCAGCCACCGCCAGCGAGCCTGCGCCGTTGCTCTACCTGGCACCCTACGCCGGCTGCGCCATGGGAGAGTACTTCAGGGACAACGGCGGCCACGCCCTGGTCATCTACGACGACCTCTCGAAACAGGCGGCTGCCTACCGAGAGATGTCGCTATTGCTACGTCGTCCTCCCGGGCGAGAGGCCTATCCCGGTGACATCTTCTTCCTACACTCCAGGCTGCTCGAACGCGCTGCCAAGCTGAGCGACGAGAAGGGGGCAGGTTCGTTGACGGCACTGCCAATCATCGAGACCCAGGCAGGAGACGTCTCGGCCTACATTCCAACAAACGTCATCTCAATCACCGACGGCCAGATCTACCTTGAGACCGACCTGTTCTACGCGGGTATCCGCCCTGCCGTGAACGTGGGTCTCTCGGTCTCCCGAGTGGGTGGAGCCGCCCAGAACAAGGCCATGAAGAAGGTGGCAGGAAGGCTTCGTCTCGACCTGGCCCAGTACCGTGAGATGGCGGCCTTCGCCCAGTTCGGAAGCGACCTCGACGCCTCCACCAAGGCGCTGCTCACACGAGGCGAGCGCATGGTGGAGATATTGAAACAGAACCAGTACGTGCCAATGGCCACAGAGAAGCAGGTTGCCATCATATTTGCCGGGGTTAACGGATACCTCGACGACATCCCGGTGGATGCATGCCGAAGGTTCGAAGAGGAGTTCTTGCAGTTCATGGAGACCTCGAAATCCGATATTCTCACCGAGCTGCGCGAGAAGAAAGACATAAGCCCTGAACTCGAGGAGAATCTGAAGAAGGCCATAGAGGAGTTCAAGCAGGGCTTCGTGGTGTAAGGAGGCCATACCATGGCCAGCATGAGAGACATAAAGAGGAAGATAAGCAGCGTAAAGAGCACCCAGAAGATCACCAAGACCATGTACCTGGTGGCCGGGGCCAAGCTGCGGAAGGCCCAAGAGGCCATTCTGCAACTGAGGCCATACGCATTCAGGATGCAAGAGATGATCGCCTCGCTCGCCCTGCGTGCCAATCCCGAGCTTCACCCATTATTGGCCAAGCGCGAAGAGACCTCACACACCTGCCTGGTGGTGGTGACAGCAGACAGGGGACTTTGCGGGGCCTTCAACACAAACATCCTGAAGAGGGCCGAGGCCTTCGTTAGCGACGAGGAGGCCCAGGGCCGCAAGGTTGACCTGATAGTGGTGGGCAACAGGGGTGTGGACTTCTTCGCAAGAAGGCCCCAGTACAAGGTGGTTCACACCCTTGGAGACATCTTCTCGAAGAACGTCAGGTACGAAGACGGTGCCCAGGTGGCAGACCTGATCACCGCCAAGTACGTCAAGGGCGAGTGGGACGCCGTATCTGTGGTTTACAACGAGTTCAAGTCGGCCATCAGGCAAGACGTCATCCTCGAGAAACTGCTGCCCATAGTGCCCATGGAGGCCAAAGAGGGGGAGCTCGCAGTGGACTACATCTACGAGCCGTCTGCCGAAAAGGTGCTCGACGAGCTTTTGCCCCTCTACTTCAGAACCGAGATATTCAGGGTGTTCCTTGAGTCCGCGGCCAGCGAACACGCGGCGAGAATGACGGCCATGGACAACGCAACCAACAACGCGGAGGAGGTGATCAACAACCTCACGCTCGTTTACAACAAGGCCAGGCAGGCATCCATCACCAACGAGATTCTCGAGGTGGTGGCAGGAGCCGAGGCTCTGAACCAGTAAAAAACGGATTTTAAGGAGTAAAGACATGGCAAGCGAGAACTACGGAGTGATCGTTCAGGTTATGGGTAACGTGGTGGACTTTGAGTTCCCTGCCGGGAACCTGCCCGCCCTGCTCAACGCCCTTCACCTCACCGAGAAGGACGAGACAACGGGAGAGCAGTTCGACCTGATTCTCGAGGTGGCACAGCACCTGGGTAACAACAGGGTCCGTACGGTGGCCATGGGTCCCACCGAGGGACTGGTTCGTGGAATGAAGGCGCTGGACACCGGGTCTCCCATAAAGACCCCCGTTGGCAAAGAGGTTCTGGGCAGGGTTATTAACGTTATCGGCAAACCCGTGGACTACCGGGGCCCCATCGAGAGCAAAGAGGAGTGGCCTATTCACCGCCCCGCACCCTCCTTCGAGGAGCAGTCAACCACCACAGAGATCCTCGAGACGGGTATCAAGGTGATTGACCTGCTCGAACCCTACTGCAAGGGAGGCAAGACCGGGCTCTTTGGGGGTGCCGGTGTTGGCAAGACCGTCGTCATCATGGAGCTCATCAGAAACATCGCCATAGAGCACGGAGGCGTCTCTGTCTTCTGCGGAGTTGGTGAGCGTACCCGTGAGGGTAACGACCTCTGGCTCGAGACCCAGCACGCGGGGGTTCTCGACAAGACCGCCCTCATCTACGGACAGATGACCGAGCCCCCTGGCTGCCGCCTGAGGGTGGGACTAACCGGCCTCACTGTGGCTGAGTATTTCCGCGACGTAGAGGGGCAAGACGTGCTGGTCTTCATCGACAACATATTCCGCTTCACCCAGGCAGGTTCCGAGGTGTCGGCCCTGCTGGGACGTATGCCTTCTGCAGTGGGTTACCAGCCAACCCTTGCCACAGAGATGGGTGCCCTGCAGGAGCGCATCACCTCCACCAAGAAGGGCTCCATCACCTCGGTTCAGGCCATCTACGTTCCCGCCGACGACCTGACCGACCCTGCACCTGCCACCACCTTTGCCCACCTTGACGCAACCACCGTCCTCTCGCGCCAGATTGCCGAGCTTGGTCTCTACCCAGCGGTGGATCCCCTGGACTCCACATCCCGACTCCTCGATCCCCAGATCGTGGGCGAGGAGCATTACCAGGTGGCCAGAAAGGTCCAGGGAATCCTTCAGAGGTACAAAGAGCTGCAAGACATCATCGCCATCCTCGGAATGGAAGAGCTCTCAGAAGAGGACAAGGTGGTGGTGAACAGGGCCCGCCGTATCCAGAGGTTCCTATCTCAGCCGTTCTTCGTGGCCGAGACATTCACGGGACAGTCCGGGAGGTACGTGCCACTGGAAGAGACGATAAAGGGCTTCAAGGCACTTGTGGATGGAGAGTACGACCACCTTCCAGAGGCGGCGTTCTACATGGTGGGCACCATAGAAGAGGCGGTAGAGAAGGCCGAGAAGATGAAGAAGGGAGAGGCGTAAAAGATGGCCGACCAAGGCCTGCAATTAGAGATAGCCACCCCAAAAGAGCTTGCGGTATCGCAAGAGGTGAGCGCAGTTATCGTGCCCGGCGCCGAGGGGGAGTTCGGGGTTCTTCCAAACCACACCCCTTTTCTCACCCCAATACGGCCAGGCAGGCTCGCCTACGACTCAGGAGGTGGCAGAGAAGAGCTGGCAGTGGGATGGGGCTACGCAGAGGTGAGGCCCAACAAGGTGCTGATTCTCACAGAGTTTGCAGAGAAGCGCTCTGATATCGACGCAGAGAAGGTCAAGGCCGAGATATCCGAGCTCTCCAGCAAGCTGCAGGATGCTGACCTCTCCACAGAAGAGACCGAGGCCATTCGCAAGCAGTTGGAGAGACTGAAGGCAAGGCTTAAGCTGTTCTAAAAAACCCTTAGGCTTAGGGTAGTAAAAAGGGCCACCTTTGACAGGGGTGGCCCTTTTTCTTTCGCGTAGAGTTTTTAGCTTAAGCCGCGTAGAGAGAGAATGGCACCTCTTGGCGTGATACCTCAACGACACGGTTTGACTCGTCCACCTTAACCACTGTGGGATGCCAATCACGCGCCTCGCTCTCGTCAACCTCGACAGAGGCGGCGATAATAATCTTGTCTCCCACGGCCACCTTTCTGGCAGCAGCCCCGTTCAGGCAGATCACCCCCGAACCAGGCTCTCCTGCAATCACGTAGGTCTGAAAACGCTCCCCGTTGGTGATGTTCCAGATGTCCACCATCTCCCAGGGCAGTATTCCGCTTGCCTCTAAAAGGGCAGAATCGATGGTGATACTGCCCTCGTAGTTCAGGTTGGCCTCTGTGACCGTGGCACGGTGAATTTTGGCAAGAAACATTCTGCGCCTCATGGCATCCTCCTCAGATCTCGTCCACGCCAAGCTGTGTATTGTCTATCAGTCTCGCAGGCCCCACCTTGACGGCAAGGGCCACCAAGGTTCCCCTCTTAACCTCGTCCACCTCGTCGAAGGTTAAGGGATCACACACCGACACGTAATCTATCTCTGCAAGGGGCTCAGCCTTTATGGTAGATTCCACCTCATCTCTGATGACACCTGCGCTGCGCTCACCACGAGCAAACATCTCCTGGGCCTTCTTAAGGCTGCGGGAAAGGCAAAGGGCGGCCCTTCTCTCCTCTATGTTCAGGTAGGTGTTGCGAGAGCTCATTGCCAGTCCATCTGCCTCGCGCACTATGGGCATGGGCACTATCTCGATGTCCATGTCCATGTCTTTCACCATTCTCGAGAGCACGGTGAACTGCTGAAAGTCCTTTTTCCCAAAGAATGCCTTGTGGGGAGAGACCACGTTGAAGAGCTTGCAGCACACCGTGGTGACGCCCCTGAAGTGCCCGGGGCGGGAGAGCCCACACAGCCGGTTTGTTATACCTGTCACCTCAACGTAGGTCTGGTAGCCAGGGGGATAGAACTCTTCCACCTCTGGCATGAACACCGCGTCCACCCCCATTGGCCTTAGCAGTGACAGGTCGCGCTCGGTGTCACGGGGATACCTCTCGAAGTCCTCTCCTGGCCCGAACTGGGTGGGATTGACAAATATGCTCACAACCGTCCTGTCGCACTGCTCCACAGATGCCCTCACCAGGCTCAGGTGCCCCTCGTGGAGGTAACCCATTGTTGGCACAAACCCCACTATCTTTCCCTCACCCTTCCAGGAAGAGACCAGGTCTTTCATTTCAGCTATGGTTGTAACCACCTTCATGGCATCACTTGTAGCTATGCTCTTCTGCAGGAAACAGCCCCTGCTTCACCTCGTCCCTGTACCTCTCAATAGCCCTTTTGACCTCTTGTCCTATCTCTGCGTATCTCTTAACGAACTTGGGAGTGAACCTATCGAACACACCAAGCAGGTCGTGGAGCACCAGAACCTGGCCATCACAATGGGGCCCTGCCCCGATACCTATGGTGGGGACATAGAGAGACTCTGTCACCTCTCTGGCAAGGTCCATGGGCACTGCCTCGAGCACTATTGAGAAAACACCGGCCTCTTGAAGTATCAGCGCGTCCTCTTTCAGCCTGGCAGCGGCCTCCTCGCCTCTCCCCTGCACCTTGTAGCCACCAAGCTGGTGCACCGATTGGGGTGTAAGCCCCAGGTGTCCCATCACGGGAATCCCCGCAGAAACGATGGTATGGACCGTCTTGGCCACCTCTCTACCACCCTCGAGCTTGACGGCCTGGGCACCGGCCTCTTGTACCAATCTGCCAGCGTTTAAAAGCGCCTGCGATGGGCTCACCTGGTAGGTCATGAAGGGCATGTCGGCCACCACCATGGCGCTCTTGGTGCCCCTCACAACGGCCTGGGTGTGACGTATTGTGTCCTCCAGTGTGACGGGAATGGTGGAGTCGTAACCCAACACAACCATGCCCAAAGAGTCTCCCACAAGGATTATCTCTATCCCTGCCTCGTCCACTATGTTTGCAAAGGGATAGTCGTAGGCAGTGAGCATGGCTATCTTCTCACCACGCTCCTTCATCTCCCTAAGGCTCAGAACCGTTACTCTACTCATAATCTCTCCCCAATAAAAAAGGCCTCCCGGACCGAGGGAGGCCTTCTGCACACCAAAGCCTAAAACGCCCGTCTCGGTCCCGCACCCGCAAGATCCAAGCGGTGATTCTTATCTACCCATAAGGTGTTCCTTGGTCAAGCACAATTTGGAGAAACCCAAAAAAGTTTGCCCAGGATGAAGTGGTGCAGAATGGGGTTCAAATGGTGACCGAGAGAGATAACCTAACACGAACACTGAGACAAAGGAAGGTGAAGCCGAGAGTCAACTACAAAGAAAACCATCAGAAATCACTTAACGAAACCAACCTGCGTCTGCGATGATAAATGGGTTTTCACCACTCTCCTGAGATCGGATAGGGTATGCCCGGGTCTTTAGGCAGATAAAAAGAG
>CAZQJB010000033.1:0-10347 GCA_964593115.1 uncultured Aquificales bacterium | reverse complement strand
CGCGGGCGTTGATGGCATTGGTCTCTTCCACCAGGTTTGCGAGGACTGGGTCGGCAGTTAGTATCTCCTTGAATCCCCTGACGGCGGCGGTTGCAAGGTGAAGTCCCCAGTCGCGCATCTCTCCCTTTAAGACCCTGTTGTAAACGTACTTCTCGGCCAGGGTGAAGCAAGAGAGGGTGAGGCGCACCGACACAACCCCCATCTTAACAACAAGCCTCGTTGAGCGGTCTTTCAAGGGCTCGGGCAGGTTGTAGATCTCAGAGAGTACCAGGTCGGAGACCGCGCATCCCTTTCCTGCCCCCAGGAGAAGCTCGTTTGCCCGCCTGCCCTCGTCGGACTCGGAGAGGGCAAGCAGGATGGCAGAGGTCTCTACGTAGGTATCCATCACTTGGGCCTCTTTTTCGAAAAGCCGTATCCCCCCAGAACCTCGCCCATGCGTGCATAATTAGATGAGGGGGGGAAATAGACCAGGGGGTCAACCTTCTCCACCTCGATGGAGCCATCGCAGACCACACCCTCGTCGGCCCTAACCGCCAGCACCTCTCCAATGAAAAGCGTGTGAACCCCCACATCAAGCATGTGAACCACCCTGCACTCCATGCCAACGGGGCACTGGTCGATCAGGGGAACCCCAATGGTCTCGCCAGGAACGGGGGTGAACCCGCACTCTTTGAACTTGTCAACGTCTCTTCCAGAAACCACGCCGCAATAGTCCACCTTTCTGGCCATGGCAGCGGTGGGAATGTTGATGGCAAACTCTCCCCTCTCTTTGATCAGCCGGTGCGAATGGCGCTGGGGCCTTATGCTCACGTGCACAAGCCCCGGATCCGAGCAGATTATTCCCGTCCAGGCCACGGTGATGATGTTTGGTGGACCGTTCAACCCCTGGCAACTCACCAGCACCACCGGAACCGGGTAGAGAAGCTCGGAGGTGGTTCTAAGCCTCACTCTCTCCACATCGCCCTCCTACAGGTGTTCAGGCCTCTGCAGGCCTGCCCTCCCTTGGCTTCTTTGCGGCCTTCTTCTCCTTCTCCTGCTGCTTGGGAGAGAAGACGGCAACCATGAACCGACCATCCATCTCTGGCAGTTTCTCGATGGTGGCAATATCGCTAAGGTCCTCCACCAGCCGCTGTATCACCTCGTGGCCCGCCTCTACAAAGGCCATCTCGCGCCCCCTGAACCGCACGGTCACCTTGGCCTTGTTCCCCTCTTCGAGAAACCGCCTTAGGTGCTTCAGCTTCACGTTGTAGTCGTGCTGGTCTATCTTGGGACGCATGCGGATCTCTTTAACCTGGATAACGTGCTGCTTCTTCTTGGCGGCCTGGGCCTTCTTCTGCTGCTGGTACTTGAACTTGCCCACGTCCATTATCCGGCACACTGGGGGAGAGGCGTTTGGCGCCACCTCCACCAGGTCGAGCCCCCTCTCCCTGGCCGCCATCAAGGCCTCGTGGATAGGAAGAATGCCAAGCTGGTTTCCATCGGCATCCACCACCCTAACCTCAGAGGCGGTTATGTTCTCGTTGCACCGGATGTTAGAGTCATCCTTGTTCGGCGGTACCGGAATTCGCATCATTCTCACGCTGTGTAGTAACCCTCCTTAAAAGTTCACTTTTTCAACTCTATCTCTTGCAAGATACGCTCAATCACATCGTCAACAGAGAAAACGCCAAGATCCCCCTCTCTCCTGTTGCGGAGGCTGACGGTCCCCGCCTCCATCTCCCTCTTGCCCACTATGCACATGTAGGGAACCTTCTCCACCTGGGCCTCGCGTATCTTCAGGTTCAGTTTTTCGTTTCTCAGGTCTGCCTCCACCCTTATGCCCGCAGCCTTCATCCTCTGAACCACCTCTTTGGCGTACTGGGCCTGGGCGTCGGTTATGGGCAGCACCCTGGCCTGGACCGGGGCCAGCCAGGTGGGAAATGCCCCAGCGTAGTGCTCTATCAACACCCCCAGGAACCTGTCTATGGAGCCAAGAATCACCCTGTGGATCATCACCGGGCGTTTTCTCTCGCCGTCCGAGTCCACATAGGTGGCGTCGAAGCGCTCGGGCAGGGCAAAGTCGCATTGAACAGTGCCACACTGCCACTTCCTGCCTATGGCATCGGTTAGCTTCACGTCTATCTTAGGCCCGTAGAAGGCACCCTCGCCCTCGCAGATATCGTAGGGCATATCGAGCCTCTCCAGGGCCTCCTTCAGGGCGTTGGTGGCCCTGTCCCATATCTCGTCGCTGCCTATGGACTTCTCGGGCCTGGTGCTTATCTCAACCTCGTAGGAGAACCCGAACACCCCCATCACCTCGTGGATGAACTCCATAACCCCCACTATCTCGTCCTGTAGCTGCTCTGGGGTGCAGAAGATGTGGGCGTCGTCCTGGGTGAAGGCCCTGGCCCGTAACAGGCCGTGCAACACCCCTGACTTCTCGTGGCGATGCACGGTGCCAAGCTCGAAGTACCTTAATGGTAGGTCCCTGTAGCTACGGATACGGGACTTGTAGATGAGGATGTGAGAGAGACAGTTCATGGGCTTGATGCCGTAAAGCTCGTCGTCAACCTCGGTGAAGTACATGAACTCACGGTAGTGGTCCATGTGGCCCGACTGCTCCCACAATCCGGCCTTGAGCAGCATGGGGCCGATAACGATGTCGTAACCCCGCTTCAGGTGCTCCTGGCGCTCAAAGTCCTCAAGCAGGGTTCTCACCAGGGCCCCCTTGGGGTGGTAGATGACGAAACCCGGGCCCACCTCGTCGCGGAAGCTGAACAGGTCAAGCTCTCTGCCCAGCCTACGGTGGTCCCTTCGTCTCGCCTCTTCGAGAAAGTTTAGATACTCGTCAAGCTGCTTCTGGGTAGGAAAAGAGATGCCGTAGATCCTCTGGAGCATGGCGTTTCTCTCGTCACCCCTCCAGTAGGCACCTGCCACACTCAAGAGTTTCACCGCCCCTATCCGTCCCGTGCTGGGAATGTGGGGCCCCCTGCACAGGTCCACGAAGGGTCCAGTCTCGTAGAGAGAGATGGTCTCTCCCTGGGGAAGCTCCTCTATCAGCTCGACCTTGTAGTGCTCCCCCATCTCCTTGAACCTGGCAATGGCCTCTTCCCGTGAGACCTCCTTTCTCACGAAGGGGTGATCCTCCCGGATGAGCTCTCTCATTCTCTCTTCTATCTTCTCAAGATCCTCGGGGGTGAAGGGGCGCTGGTAGTCGAAGTCGTAGTAAAACCCCTTCTCTATTGCGGGGCCTATGGTGACCTGCACCCCGGTAAATAGGTCTTGCACTGCCGCTGCCATCACGTGGGAGGTGCTGTGCCAGTAGGTCTCCCTGCCCTCGTCATGGTCGAAGGTTATGGGCACTATCTCGGCATCCTCCACCAGAGGTGTGGATAGATCAACCATCTTGCCATTCACCTTGGCCACAACGGCCTTTTTAGCGGCCTTTGGACACAAGGCCTTCAACGCATCAAGAACGCTGGTTCCTTCATCTACTCTACCGCTTCTATTTTCAGGTAGAATCGTTACACTTACAGCCACCGAGACTCCTCCTTCAGGGGTGAATAGAGAGAACTTATCGCTGTAAAGAGAAGAGGATACACTTAGAAAGAGTACCCCCCGCAAACCTTGGTGAAAACCACGGCAATGGTAGGCACGGGCGGATTTGAACCGCCGACCCCTTGCGCGTCAAGCAAGTGCTCTCCCCCTGAGCTACGTGCCTTCACCTTCTCTATCATCGGGGGGAGAAGTTACGACATGCCCCTATCCACGTCAAGCCTCTGGCCCTGCCATTTAAGAAAATTTCCACAATCCACCGCCAGGGATCCGGGCCTACTCAAGCGCCCTTGGCCGCCTTCTCCCTCAGCCTCGCCTCAAACTTCTCGCGGTTTATCACGAAGCGCTCGTGAACCCCCTTGGAGATAAGGTCCACCCCGTCGTGGGCCTCCACGGCAAAGGTGAGCTTCTTACCCTCCACCTTCAACAGCTCGACCTTCACGGTCACCTCGAAACCCACTGGAGTGGCCGCCTGGTGGCTGATGTTCACGTGGGTGCCCACGGTCTGCTCGTTGGGCCAGTCGATGTGGGGATTTATGGCCTTTATGCAGGCCCACTCCATCAGTCCCACAAGGAAACCCGTGGCGAACACGTTAGGCATAACCAAGAACTCCTCGGCCTCGGGGTAGAGGGCCGGAACGGTCTTGGACTCTGGCACCACAAACCTGTGCTCGTAGGTCAAGCCGGGTTTCAGCGTATCCTTCATCTCGAACCTCCTCTCGCTCCTGGCTTGCCAAAGGGAGGGCTACCCATCTCGCCCTTGGCCTTTTTCTGCTTCACGCTCTCCTTGAACCTATCCACGAACTCCTCCCTGAAGTCCTCTATGTCCAGGGCCTCGTCGTAGCGGCCAAGCAGGTATAACGCCATGCCCTTGTACATCCTGGCGGTCTTTGCATGCTGGGGATCAGAACCCGAGTCTATGACCATGTCAAAGAAGGGAATGGCCTCCTGGTACCTCTCGAGGCCCATGAGGGCAAAACCCTTGCCAAGAAGGGCAAAGGGATAGTCATCTTTTCTATTCAACAGGTCTTCGAAGGCCTCTATGGCCTCGCTGAACCTGCCGAGGTCGCTCAGGCAAGAGGCCCTGAGCTCAAGCACCTTGAGGGAGTCGGGTTGCTCGTCCAGCTCCCTCTCGCAGCAGAAGAGGCACTCCTCGAGGTAACCCTTTCTAACGAGAAAGGCTGCCCCCTCTATCCACGAGGTGCTTAGGCCTATTATCTTCTTTATGGCCCCTGCGTAGTTTCCGTCGAGCACGCTTCTTGCCGCCTCCCGACCTATGGCCGGCATACCGTGGCCTGGAAAGAGGTTCTCTATCTCCATGTGACGCATCACCTTCACGCTGAACAGCAGGTAGTCTTGCCTTCCCCCTGCTATCTCGTCCGGTGTAGAGACCGAGAAGGGCAATACAGCGTCTCCCGTGAACACCGACCTTGTACCCTCGTGGTAGAGGCAGATGCTGTCAAGGGTGTGGCCAGGTGTGTGAAGAACCCGGAAAGGAAAACCTGAAAGGTTCACCACGTCACCGTTCTTAACCTGGGTCACCTTGCACCCGAACTGGGTGACCACGTTCACCATGGCCTCTGGGGCACCGTCTCCCACGAACACCTCGATATCCCTTGTCTGCTGTATGGCGGGATACCTGAAGAGCTCCAACAGCCCCATGGCGTGCTCTGGGTGGCCGTGGGTCAAGAACACCTTTTTTATCTGATCGGGAGTGAATCCCCTTTGAAACAACTGGATGAATGCCGTGTAGTCGTTGCCCGCATCGATGAGAGAGATGTGGTCTCCGGTAACGGCATAGATGTTCGACGATATGTCGAATCCTTCGAGAAACAGTGTCTTGTTGAAGAAGGGATCATCCTTGCGTCCCAGCTCACTTAGTGGCACCCACTCTTTGAGCCTCTCCTCGTCAGACCTAAGGTAACCCTGTTGCTCCTCCTGGTTCACCGCCTCTTCCTTCATATACCCTCCTCTGGCCAAGCTACGAGAAACATACTAAACTCAAGAACACCGGGCAACGATAGAATCCTCGCCAACGTATCCTCGCTGTTCAGGCACACCACCACCGGGAGGAGTGATGCAATCGGCACACAAAAAGGCGCCCCTCTTCTCAAAGAGGGGCGCCCTTGATCCCTTCAGGATCAGTCCACAGGTGGAATGAACTGCAGCTTGTAGGGGTGGACCTTGCCCATGGTCTCGATGGGCCACAGCTTGAACGCCTTCTCCTCGCCGGGATAGACGTCTTTGCCCGCGACCTTTTCCACCACCAGCTCCAGGTACTTCCACGCCGTGAGCTCGTACTTGACGATGGCATCGGGTGGCACCAACACAGCGTAGCCGGACTCTGCACTGGTCTTCCACTCGAAGGGCTCGTCGGTCTCCACCAGTTTCTCGCCCTCCCAGTCGTACACCGCGAGCAGCCTGCCGCTCACCGTGTCTCCGGGCTGGGGCTTGAACTCGTCAAAGGTCTCGTTGCTGAGATACCACCATATGGCCCTGGCTCCCGTCTTCACGTAGCCCCTGACGAGCATAGGATCGAATCCGCAACACACTACTCTGTATCTCTCAGGCATGTTTCTCCTCCTTTTGATGCATCTCATTCAGGATCTCAAGGAACTCCACCGCCTGGGCCTGGCAGAAGTCCATGAAGGAGTCCAGGTCTTCCCTCTCCATGCCACCAAGCTTGAATATCTTGTACACGTAGGGGTAAACCATCTCGTCTATCTCTGCCACGTATTCGCGCAACAGGTAGGCACACCCCTCGCCTTCCTCGTAGGCACGCTTCACGTAGCTCTCCTTCCAGGCCACCACCATGCACTTCAGCGACTCGAGTTCCTTCCTGACGTCTTCGTCCATGGTCACCTATTTTATCTCTTCATAGGCGTAGCACTTCTTCACAATCCTGTGCTCGGGGACGCACCAGAAGAAGGGCCAGTGGATCTTCTTGCACCAACCGATTATGTCTGCAGGGGGAAACTGGGAATTCTTGATAACGGGCTTGAAGTACTTGCAGCCCCAGCAGATGTGATCACTGTCCTTCTCGGGCTCGAGGATCATCAGCTTAAACTCGGCCGGCGTCATCTCCTCTTTGGGTTTATTCAAAAAGCTCCTGTCAATTCCCATGGATAGCCTCCTCCTTTACCAGTCTCTAACCAAGCCCCTCTTCTTCCTGTCGAGGAACTCCTCCCAGAGCTCGGGAGAGAGCTTCTCGATCTCCCACTTGAACCCAGCGGAGCCCAGAGGACCGAGGGACGGCGGCTGGGGACGCTGACCCCTGACAGGATAACCCCTGAGGCTGAACTTAACCGGGTCGGGCTGCCCCAGGTAGATGTGCCTGGGCAGGCACAGGTAGGGCCTGGTTCTGCCCTCTATCCCAGGAAGATAGTTCGTGTAGCCCTCTAATGGCTTGTCTGCGTACAGGGGCAGAATGTCGGGCTCGGTTCCAGGGGGCTGCTCCTCTGGACCCTTGTACATCCAGCCCTCTATCATGTAGATGTAATAGACCGTGCCGCACTCGGCGCAGGCTATCTTACCTTCCCAGTTCCAGAAGTTGAAGGGGTCCAGATAGTTAACGGTGTTGCACACCTTACCGTCAATCTCTTTCTTGCACCAGATTATATCACACATAGCATATCCCCCTTAAATTATGGTCTTCTCGTACCATTCCTTGAGGGTGCTCATGGGATAGCCAAGAAGCTCGTGGTAGATCTTGACGTTGTCTGCACCCACTGGCCTGAGATCCCACAGCTTACGCCTCGGGGTCTTGGACATGAGACCGCAACTGTAGGTGCTCTGAACCAAGAAGTCTCCATAGATGGGATCGGCCTGCCAGCGCAGGGTGCCCCTCTCGCGGTAGTGGTCAGATTCGTAAACCTCCTGGTCGTTTAGCACCGGCATTGCCAGGATACCAGCCTCTTTCAGTATCCTGGTCACCTCGGAACGGCTCTTGTCCGCGGCCCACTTCTCTAACTCGTGGTAGATCTCCACCTGGGCCTCTGCCTCTACCCTGTCCTTGTGGTTCATGTACTTGTCGTAGAGATCCATGCGGCTTATCACCTTGCAGAGCTCCTTGAAGTCGGGATCGTTAAAGGCGCTAACCATCACGTAGCGGGCCTCTTCCCTGAGCTGAGGATTCCTGTCGTTGGGATAGTCAGACTTGCCGCAGATTATGATACCGTGGACACAGAGCTGGGTGTCCCAGTTGCCCCAGCGCTGACGCACGATTCCGAACCTGCCGTACAGCGGGGTTGTGTACCCCAGGCACCTGGTGGCCGCCTGCACCTGCGAGAACTCGATCATGGTGCCGAGACCGGTCTTGCGCCTCCACAGCAGGGAGGCCAAGATGGCCACGGTGATCTGCGTCCCCGAGTACCAGTCGATGTTCCAGTTGGAGCTCTTTGTGGCGTGTCCGCCAAAGTCCTCGTGGAAACCGGTGATGCTGGCGAGACCTGCGTGGGCCTGTCCAAGTATGTCGTAAGAGCCTCCCCAAATCTTTGGACCGTACCCGAAGCCGCCTCCCCACACGTAGATGAAACGGGGGTTGAGCTCTTGCAGGTACCTGTAGCTCTGTTTCCACTTGTCAAAGGTGCCGGGCCTGTAGCACTCGGTGAGGCCGTCTGACATCCTGACCAGTGAGTAGAATGCCTCTTTCACCTCTTCCCGGTGGTAGTCCATTGAGATGTAGTACTCGTTCACATTGGCGTTGAAGCAGGCCACCCCTGTACCGGTCATGGGCCTCTCGTCGTGGAGGGGATAGACGTAGCACTCGTTGAAGGGGGAGGTGTGGCGCATGGGGTCTCCCATACGGGGCATCTCCACCTTTATAACCTCTGCTCCCAGCTCCGCCAGGTTGGTGACGGCGTGGGGAGTGAAGATGTACATGGTGGTGCTGAGCCACCTTATTCCCTTGAGGGCCGTGGGCTTGACGAACTCGTTGCCTACGTCAAACACCTTACGGCAATAGTCCTCGAAGGGAATCTTCATCTCATCCATTTCCTCCTGGCTCTGGGGCCCCGGCTGATCCTCAATGGGTATTCTCTCAAACTTCTCCATCACACTACCCCCTTGTCCTCGAGTTCTCTCATCTTCCACTGATCAATCCCCAGGTACTTCATGTAGATCTCGTAGTTGTCCTTGCCCAACGGCCTGCCCATCCACTTCACCCTTGCAGGTGTTCTGAGCTGGAAGCCATCGGGTGGGAAGGCATAAAGCAGGGTGCCGTAGTGCTCGTCATCAATGGTGTCCACCCAGGGGCGATACTTGAAGTGGGGGAACTCTGCCACCTCGTCGATGAAGAGCAGGGGACCAGCGGCGATCTCGTACTCCATGAGCTTGTCCTCTGCCTCTTTACGGCAGATACCCCTGAGCCATCTGGCGGTGAGGGTGTAGGTCTTGGTGAGGGCCTGCAGGGCGTTCCTGGCACCCACCTCCTTCAAGAGCGGGTCTTCTCCGATGAGACGGCCAAACTCGGGATAGTCCCTTTCGATACACATGCCGATACGGTACCAGAGACGATCGGTCTGGCCACCTATCATCATGTACCCGTCACGGCAGGGGTTCCAGGCGTACTGGTTAAGGTTGGGATCCCAGGAACCCGTTCTTCCCTTGATGCTGGCGTTGAACCCGTACCAGGTGAGGTCGAAATCAAGGATGTCCAGCAGGGCCTCGGCAGAGGTGACCTCGATGAACTGGCCCTCGCCGCTGAACTCGTCCCTCCAGTACCAGGCTGCCAACACGTTTACTGCTATCTGCTCTCCCGCTGTGTAGTCTGCGAACCAGGGACCGGACCTGGTGGGGTTACCTCCCCTGCTTCTGTCCAGCAGGTCAGGCGGGAACCCCGTGTTGTGGACCCAGGAGCAGGCCACCATGCCAAAGGGATCCAGCATGGGCTGGCCAAACTTGGAGACCTCGTCCTTCATGGAGCCCCACTGGCCCACCTCTCCCGTCCAGCAATAGACCAGTTTGGGGTTTATCTTCTCAAGATACCTGTAGCTAAGGCCCCTCTCGTCCATGTAACCGGGAGGATAGTACTCTATGATGGCATCCACGGTGGCCGCCAGGCCCTTGAACATCTCCTGGCCCTCTTCGGTGTCCAGGTCAAGGGTGACACAGTACTTGTTGCGGCACTCGTGGATGAACTCGAGCCCGCAGGGCTCATCGTTGTATGCGTCCTTCAGCATGTACTCTTCGCGGCCGAAGGGGGTGAGCTCCCTCAAAGGATCCCCACCAGGGGGCTCGATCTTGATCACCTCTGCACCCAGCTCCGCGAGAAGGGAGCAGGCAAAGGGACCGCTAAGCTTGTAGGTGCCCACCTCGAGCACCCTGTAGCCCTGCAGAGCCTCGGGTTTCAGGAAGTTGTACTCCATGCGCAGGTTGTCTTCGCACCACTTCCCAAAGGCCTGGGCCTTCCTGGCGGCATACTGCTTCTCCATCACCTCGTCAGGGCTGGGAGGGGGAGTGACCGGCCAGGGCCTCACCTCTGGGCTGTTGATCTCAAGGGTATCGGCCCTGCTGTTGATCTCAATCTCGATGACTTCCTGCTGCTTGCGAGGCGCATGCCTGGCTTTCGCCCGCTCTGGGAGTGTGATCTTCAACTCTTCTGCCATAATTTAAACCTCCCACTCAAATATCGTCTCTACCGTTTCCTGAACAAACCTTCCTACAACTTAAACTGCACCAAAAAAGCTGGGGGAATCCCCAAACCACCCTTTATGCTGCTGCCATCTATCACCTCCTCTCCCTCTGCGGTTTGTAATGCAAGGCGTCCTGTCTCCCCTCGCTCGTTCGCCAGACACCTTCCCTTTTCCGAGTCTC
>CAZQJB010000032.1:0-10835 GCA_964593115.1 uncultured Aquificales bacterium | reverse complement strand
GGGGTTGTCTCTCTTGCGGTTATACTTGGGCTCATATTTCTGCTATTTTACCTGTTCAAACGCTTCTCCCATGTTTTGCCATACACGCCAAAGGCAAAGGTGCCGTTGGAACTTGTGGGGTACCTAAACCTTTCCCAAAGGGCCTCTGTAGCGGTGGTTCAACTCCACGACAGGCTATACCTCTTGGGTATCACCTCTGACGGGATGGAGACGATCGACGTGATAGACGATCCACAGCTCTTAGAGGCGATAGGTTTAGTGAAAGGAGGGTTTGCAAAGGAGCTCAAGAGCATGATGGAGGAGAGAGAGCAGCCTTGAGCTCATCCCCCCGCAATACTCACCGGGCCACGATAGCGCTGTTGGCGGTTTTTGTTGTGGGATCGGTGGTCTTGGTATGGCCCTCTCTGCTCTCGGCTGCCGACACAATACCCATCCCCAGCATAAACATAGGTGTGGGTACCGCCACCAACCCAAACCAGGTGGCCGCCACCTTAGAGATAGTGTTGCTTCTCACTGTGCTGACCCTGGCACCTGCCATACTCGTGATGATAACCTCTTTCACCAGGGTGATAGTGGTGCTGTCTTTCATCAGGCATGCGCTTGGTACCCAACAGATGCCTCCTAACCAGGTGCTGGTGGGGCTTGCCCTATTTCTCACCTTCTTCATAATGGCACCCACCTGGAGCAGGGTTTACAGTGGGGCAGTGGCACCCTACATGGCGGAGAAGATCACGGTGAAAGAGGCATACGACAGGGCCATGGTCCCCCTTCGGGAGTTCATGTTCCGCCAGGTGAGGGAGAGAGACCTCGGTCTCTTTGTCAGGCTCTCCAAGATAAAGGAGCCCAGAAACCGCAAGGACATACCCACCTATGTGTTGGTTCCGGCCTTCGTGACCAGCGAACTTGCCACTGCCTTTGAGATAGGCTTCTTGATATTTATACCCTTCCTCATCATCGACCTGGTTATAGCCAGTATCCTAATGTCCATGGGAATGCTTATGCTTCCACCTGTGATGATCTCTTTGCCCTTCAAGTTGCTTCTCTTTGTGCTGGTTGATGGCTGGAGCCTGATGATCTCGTCCCTGGTGCGCAGCTTTGGTTAGAGCTTTGCCCTTGCGTAATGGCATGGCGGTGGTATTGGCGGCCATCTTTCTTCTATCCACCCCAATGGTCTCTCACTCGTCCACCACCATCTCGCTCTTTCCCAACAGGCCGCATCAGGGCGACGCGGTGGTAGTGGTTGTCAAAGGTACTTCTATGGGCACCCCTTTGAGGCTGATGGCCATCTTTACCGGTTCCAGTGAGAAGAAAAGAGTGATTACGCTCTCCCCAGCGGGCCCCAAGAGGGCCACCATTCTTGGTGTTCCCCTGGATGCCACGGGCCTGGTTCTGAGGGTCAAGAAACCGGCAGGGACGCAGCTTGCAGGGGTGAGGGTGTCCCTGCTGGCAAGGCATGTCCCCATATCTCGCCTTCGATTGGCAAGGCGATTCCTTAGACCACCAAAGGAGCTCCAGAAGAGGATTGCCCGACAGAGAAAGATGTTAAGGGCCATATTGTCGAGGAGAAGCCCCTATTGGCTACCAAGGGGGCTCCCCGTCATGCCATTGTCAAGGTACAGAGAGACCACCCCATTTGGGGCGAAGAGGGTGATAAACGGCGTTAAAGTGTCTCCCCACAGCGGGGTGGACCTCGCGGCTCCTAAGGGTACCCCGGTGAGGGCTCCATTCTCAGGCAGGGTGGTCTTTGCAGGCAGGCTTTATTACACGGGTAACACGGTTCTCTTGGATCACGGCAGGGGGTTCTTCACCCTGTACGCCCACCTTAGTTCCTTTGGCGTGAGGGTGGGAGAGCTGGTTGGCAAGGGCAGGGTGCTGGGAAGGGTGGGCAGCACAGGTAGGGTGACTGGCCCCCACCTTCACTGGGGTGCATACGTTTGCGGGGTCAAGGTGGACCCCCTATCACTCTTCTCTATCCCATCTTCCCTCTGGGCCATGATGGCGAGGTGATTGACCCCCGCATTGGCCGGTGGTATCACTTCGCCCCATGAGCGAGCGCAGAGGAATACTCAAGGCCATAGGTAACACACCGCTGGTGAGACTCGACGCCTATTCCACGAAAGACGTAGAGATATGGGCCAAGCTGGAGGGTCTTAATCCAGGCGGCAGTGTGAAGGACAGAACCGCCCTATACCTCATAGAGGACGCAGAGGCGAGGGGAGAGCTTCCAGGTAAAGAGGTGCTTGAACCAACCAGCGGCAACACGGGGATAGGTCTTGCAATGGTGTGTGCTGTCAAGGGTTATCCCATAACTGTGGTGATGCCGGAATCCATGAGCATCGAGAGAAGGCAGATCCTGCGGGCCTTCGGAGCAAAACTGGAACTGACGCCGGGGGAGCTTGGCACCGACGGCGCCATAGAGCGGGCCCACGAGATGGCCCGGTCAGAGCCTCAGAGGTTCTTCATGCCCAACCAGTTTGACAACCCTGCCAACATCAGGGCCCATTACGAGACCACGGGCAAGGAGATCTGGAGCCAGACCGAGGGGGAGATTGCTGCCTACGTGGCGGGCATTGGCACCTCTGGGACCCTTATGGGTGCGGGAAGGTTCCTGAAAGAGCAGAATCCGCGGATAGTGGTGGCTGGGGTGGAGCCCGGTCCCAACCACGGGATCCAGGGGCTGAAAAGCCTGGAAGAGGCCAGGATTCCTGCCATATTTGATCCCCAGGTTCCTGACACCATGATCCGGGTAGAAGACGAAGAGGCCTTCAGCCTGGCGAGGGAGCTTCCCAGGAGAGAGGGGCTCTTCGTTGGGATCAGCTCTGGGGCGGCCCTGTGCGCCGCATTGAAGGTGGCCTCCAGCATAGAGAGGGGAAGGGTGGTGGTGATATTCCCCGACGGGGGCGAGAGGTACCTGTCCACCGGGCTGTTTCGCGCTTAGGCCCCCTTTCTCTCTTCTCCCGACCATAGCCTGTAGTAGAACCTGTTGGGAAGCGAGGCAAATAGCCTGTATAGCACCTCTCTTCTTGGGTGAAATATCTCGCTGTTCTTGAACGGTACCTGCGAGGTGATGGTCTCCGCGATCCCGGTTAACTCCAATCCTGAAGAAGCGCCCTCTCCCAGAAGGGTGAAACAGGGTGTCTCGGCACCTATTCCACCTATGGTTTCTGTGACCCGTTCCAGTAGGTGGCCAAGGTGCTCCAGGGAGAGTGCATGGGCGTCTCCCATGCCTACCCATAGTGTCCATGGCACCTCCCATCCGCGGGGGGTGGTGACGAGCATCACCTCCCCTGGTTCCAGCTTTGCGTCTTCTATCCTGTTCAGTGCGAATCCCCCCATCCTCCTGGCCAGGTGCATAGAGCTTTCGTCCATCTCCCTTCGTGAATAGATGCCGGCAACGATAATGTCCGCCTCTATTCTCTCTGCCGGGTAGTCGGTCAGACGCCACATGGCCCCCCTTATTACACTTGATGGGAGTATATGGGAAGGGTAGTATCCCCCCATGCAGAATGGGGTGTTTCGCAAAGATGTGGAGAGGTTCGAGCTTGAGTACCTCCATCCCAAGGCGGCGAAGAGCGCCCTAACCTCCGGGAGGGAGCGGGATGAGGACCCATGCCCTGTGCGCACCGCCTTCCAGCGGGACAGGGACAGGGTGATCTATTCCAAGGCCTTCCGCAGGCTCAAGCACAAGACCCAGGTCTTTCTCTCTCCAACCGGTGACCACTACCGAACCAGGCTAACCCACACCCTCGAGGTTGCCCAGATATCTCGCACCATTGCCAGGGCACTGAGGCTCAACGAGGACCTTGCCGAGGCCATTGCCCTGGGACACGACCTTGGGCACACCCCCTTCGGTCATGCTGGGGAGGAGGTGCTCAACAGGATAGTTCCAGGTGGGTTCTACCATCCCAAGCAGAGCCTCAGGGTGGTGGAGAGGATCGAGAACGAGGGCAAGGGTCTAAACCTCACCTACGAGGTGAGGCAGGGCATACTTCACCACTCCAAGGGCATGGGCTCCATAATGCCCTCTGAGCGCCAGGCCCATAGCATAACCTTAGAGGCACAGATAGTTAGGCTTGCAGATGCGATAGCCTACGTGAACCACGACCTCGACGACGCCATAAGGGCCGGATTGTTGGGCGAGGGTGATATTCCACCCAACCTGAGGGAAGAGCTTGGGGATACCCATTCAGGCCGTATAAACACCATGGTGACCGACGTGATAAGAAGCTCTCTGGAGTGTGACCTGGATAGGGTGAGGTTCTCACCTGGGGTCTTAGAGGCGGTGACCGAGCTCAGGGGGTTTCTCTACGATAGGGTCTATTCTGCCCCCGTGGTTTACCGGGAGTTCATCAAGGCCACCAAGCTTGTGGAAGAGCTTTACAATCACCTGTTGAGTCATCCAGAGCACGTGAACTTCACCAAAGGCAACGAGGGAGATCCCCTACCAAGACGGGTCTCTGACTTTATTGCAGGTATGACAGACCGCTACGCCTTGCACCTCTACTCTAAGCTTTTCCTGCCAAGCCCGTGGGAGTTCTAAGGACATAACATCCAACAGTTAACTTGCATGTGATCCTTATGCTTAAATGGGCCCATTTTTCTTTAAACCTGGAACGAAGTTTGCTTCCTTGAGGTATCACGGGAACTGAAACCTCTTTTGAAAGGGGTATAAATTTGGAAGTGAAAGGGGAATTATGCATGATGTGTAATGCTATAAAGTGAAAAAATTTTGTACTTGCACCAGAAAAAAGTTCATGTTATTGCAAAATATGTGATGAAAATACTCTTGACTATTAGTGGAGACACCGATATTTAAATGAGAGACGATGAAGAGGAGGATGGGATTATGAGTAAGATGAGGTTTGGGTTGGCTACGGGGTTATTAGTGGTCTTCTTGGCCATGACAACCTCGGTTAGTGCCCAGGTTTTGGCGCTGGGAAAGGTGAAGATGATAGGCAAGGTGAGCGCCAAGGGCCCTGGAGAACTACTGTTCGTTGGCGAGAAAGACAGTGAGGCCCCTCTTCTTCCTGGTTCTACAATAACGACTTGGGATGGCGGAAAAGCTGTGATAGATATTCCTGGACGAGGTTCGGTATTGCTTGGAGAAAATAGCGTCTTAAAGGTGTCAGAAGTTGGGGGTAAACCTGTTCTCAACCTTGAGAAGGGGTCTATTCATTACGAGGTGCTTCGAGGTGGTCGCATAGATATACTAACAAAAAAGGCGGCTATCGTTGCGGGAACTCCGGCTTCAAGAACGGCAGGAAGGGCCATGGTGGACAAGTTGAACAACCTGACTTATTGCTGTGATGAAGGTTTGTTGAACGTTGTCCCAACTGGTGGTGTTGCCAGAAGGGTGCCTGCGGGAAGCTGCGAGCAGGTGACTGTGGCGGCGGGTACGGTGGAGGAACCCTCTCCCGCTGCTGCGGGTATGGTGCCCCCCGTGGAAGGTGAGGCTGCCTCTTCTGCTTGGAGTTCTTCTGCCTGGATTGGTGCGGGGATACTGGCGGCAGGTGGTGTGGCTGCGGCTATAGCTGCAGGAAACTCCGGAGGAGGAGGTAAACACCACAATGCCAGCGAGACGAGTCCAACAGAGTAGAGGGGATGATTCTGGTTACAAGATAAACCCCCTTCAAGGACTTGGTAATAAGGCAAGGCTGATAGCAGGCCTGGCGGCTATACTCTTGTCGCTGTCGGCCTGTTTCTTTCCACCTTACATCTCTCCTGAAGAGGGCGAGAAGCTGAGCCCCGGCATGGAGAAGAAGGTGGAAAAAGAGCACCATAGGGCCTTCAACAGCCAGATCGTGTCCCTGGCCGCTTCCCAGGGCAGTGGCTATACCCTTTACCGCCTGGGGCCGGGAGACCTGGTTGAGATCTCGATCTTCGGCGTAGAAGCGCTGTCCAACGTCAAGTGTCGCATAGGTGGCGACGGTTACGCGAGCCTTCCCCTGGTGGGTCCCGTCAAACTGAAGGGCCTTACGGTAAGGGAGGCACAGGATGCCATTGCCAGGGCCTACAAGACTTACATAAACCATCCCAAGGTCACCCTTTACATAGTTGAGTACCACAACTACCGGGTCTCGGTGCTGGGAGAGGTGAAGAGCCCATCGGTTTACGAGCTTAAAGGCCCCCGGAGCCTCTTGGACGTTATTGCCCAGGCCGGTGGTGTTACCGACGATGCCGCACACACCATCACCGTGGTGCGTACCGAGAACGGCAAGAGGCGCAGCATGATAATCGACCTCGACCAGCTCATTACAGGCAAGGACCCCACGGGTAACATCATGGTGCAGGCCAACGACGTGATCTACGTGCCCTTGGCAGGAAGCTACTTCGTGGATGGCATGGTCCGCAGGCCAGGGGCATACCACCTGACCAGGCCGGTCACCCTTAGCAAGGCCCTTGCCCTGGCAGGGGGCATGGTTGCCGGCGCTGACATAAAGAAGGTGGCCATCTATCGCTCAACCAAGAATGGAACCCGAAAGCCCATAATAGTTAATCTCGAAGAGATACGGTCTGGAAAGATGGCCGATCCGGCTGTTCAGGAGGGAGACGTGATTCTTGTAGGAAAGGACAGGTTGCAGGTGTTGATTTCTAAGTTCTTCGGTTTCTTTGGGGTGCATTACAACATGTATCCCTACAGGTTCGGGGTGGGTCAATGAGCGGATCCGAGTTGGTGCCCAACAACGATGCCAAGGCCCCTGTGATCCAGGGTGAGTGGGCCCCTGTCTCCCGGGACGGAACGGGGCCTGTGTTCGTGGGACAACCATACGGCCCCTATGGGCCATACGGACCCTATGGCGAGCCAGAAGAGGAGGGCATCTCACTAAGGGAACTGATAGCCATAGTGTTCCGGCGTAAGTGGACCATAATAGGGGTGATGCTGGTGGTGGTGTTGTCTGCTATCATCTGGTGTTTCAACACCCCTCCCACCTACAAGGCCACCGCCCACATAGAGATCATGCCCCCTGTACAACTGGCCCCCTTCAACAACGAGAAGGGGGTGGTTAACTACTCCCCTGCCACCTCCAAGTTCTTCCAGTCCCAGATCTACATCCTGAAGAGCCGGGGTCTGGCACAGAGGGTGGTAGAGAGGTTGAACCTCTACCGTAACAAGGATTTTCTCTCTCCTCCAAAGGGTATAGACTCGTGGTTCTCTGTGCTATCTTCCACGTTGAAGAACCTGTTCAATCCAGCCCCTCCCTCGCAGGCAAAGGGCACTTCAGAGGGGGTGACTGTCTCTAACGACAGGATGATGGAGTCCCTGGTGGACAGGTTACTTGCCGGGTTGACCGTCTCACCCCCGAAAAACAGGGGAGGCGGGGGCTCCATTCTCGAGGTGAGCTACGAGGGGCCCGACCCTAAACTGTGCGCCCAGATAGTGAACACCCTTGTTGACGAGTACATCCACTTTGACATGGAGCGAAGGATAGAGGGCACCAAGCTGGGCAAGAAGTACCTTGAGCGGCAACTGGCCAAGGTGCAGGCCAGGCTTGAGGTTGCACAGGAGCAGTTGAACAGGTTTGCCAAAGAGAACGACCTGGTGCTCTTGCGCCCTGCCACCACCGATGGGAAGGAGCAGGGGGACCTGATATCTGCCAAGCTGTCAGACCTTCTGAAACAACTGAACGAGGCAGAGGCCGAGGAGATAACCGCCCGTAACAGGTACCTCTACAGCCTGAAAAACGTTGACGATACCGCTGCCATGAGGGGTGATACCACCATAGCGTCTCTGAGGGCTAAGCTGGAGGAGCTGAAACGCCAGTACAGCAGGTTGTCCACTAAGTTCACCCCCAAGTACCCCGAGATGCAAGAGCTTTCCAAAGAGATAAAGGCCGTAAAAAGGGACATCGCCCAGGAGAGGGAGAAGATAGTGGCAAGCCTTCGCAACGAGTACCTGCTGGCACACCAGAAGAGAATCGCCTTGCAGAAAGAGGTGGACCTGCAGAAGAATCTTGCCTCTAACCTCGAGGAGAAGGCCGTTGACTACAGCATACTGAAACGAGAGGTAGAGACCAACCGGAAGATATACGACATGATTCTCACCCGCATGAAAGAGATGGAGGTGGCCGCAGGGATACAGACAAGCTCTATCCACCCAATAGATGCTGCCATAGTGCCATCGAGCCCATACAAGCCCAACAAGCCCCTTACCTTTGCCATCTCCCTGGTGCTCGGTGGCATACTGGGTCTTTTGTCGGCGGTGGGAATCGAGTTTTTGGACAACACGGTGAAGGACCCCGAAGAGGTGGAAAAGATGCTCTACCTTCCCACCCTGGGCGTGGTGCCCCTTGTAAAACTACCGTCTAAGAAGGTGGAGAAGGGCGAGTCTGTTGACCTCGTCTCTATCACCGAGCCCCGGGCCCCTGCAGCCGAGGCCTTCAGGATGGTGCGCACCTCACTCTTGCTATCCTCGGCAGGCAAGCCCCCCCAAGTGATTGCAGTGACATCTCCCCAGATAGGGGCGGGCAAGAGCTTTGTCTCTTTGAACCTTGCCCTTTCGTTCTCGCAGTCCAAGGCCAAGGTGCTGCTTATCGACTGTGACCTTCGAAGGGGAAGGTTGCACAAGGTGCTGAAAGAGGACCTATACCCCGGTCTTACCAACTACCTGGCTGGGCGCGTCGAGAGGCCGGCCATAGTGAGAGAGGTGGTCAGGGAAGAGACGGTTATCCACTTCGTTCCCACTGGGGCCACCCCTCCAAATCCTGTTGAGCTCATCAACTCAACCACCTTCCAGGAGGTTCTGGAGGCCTGGAGGGAGGAGTACGACCACATCATAATCGACACACCGCCTCTCATAGGTTTTGCCGATTCTCTGTTGATCTCACGGTTGTCCGACGGGGTGATCCTGGCACTCAGGGCAGACCAGACGCCTAAACCTGCTGCCAGGAACGCAAGGGACCAGTTGAGGCAGGTGGGTGCAAAGCTGTTGGGAACCGTGGTGAACGGCATGGCCACGGGACGTCACGCCTACTACTACTCTTACGGAAAGTACCACGGTTATTCCCACTACTACTCCAAGGACTACTACAGTGGCTCGCCCTATAGCCTACCTTCCCACGGCTAAGGAGGGCCCCAGGCCCTTTTTGTGGCACTTTGTGCCCCTGCTTCTGGGGGCGCTGTTGCTGGCCCTGCAGCCGCTGGCGGGGGCCATAGCCAACCTGTCAGGGGGGGAAGACGTGGAGAAGGGTGCGTCGAGGGCGTCCATTGTGGACCCTTTGAACCCCGAGTGGGACAGGGTTCTGGCGTTGTTCTACCGCTACGACGGTGAGCCTGCGAGAGCCGCCTTCATTCAAGAGGGCATGGTGCTAAAAAACCCCTTGGAGCCAGAATACTGGGTGGAGCTTGGGGACACCCTGCTCTTCATGCACCGCCACCAGGGATTGGGAATGGTAGAGAAAGCGGCTTTTCTCGATCCAACAAACGGGGAGTACCGGTGGAAGGTTCTTATTACGGCGCTCCAGTGGAATAACGTAGAGCTGGCGTCCCGGGAGATGAAGGCCCTTCTTCTGCTCGAACCCTCAAAGCGACCTGTCATATTCCAGTTGGCCTACAGGATGTTCCAGGGGGACCTGGGGGCGGTGATGTCTAACGTTATTCCCTTGGACCAGCAGGTGATGGAGGACTTTCTTTTCTACCTTTTCGATCACGAGAAGGCCACCGAGGCTTGGCAGTTGTGGCAAGAGCTGGAGCTCAGGGACTGGGTCACAGAGCGTTCCCTCAAGGGGATGCTAAACTTCCTGATGCAAAACCAGGCCTACAGCATGGCCTACTCCATCTGGTCGCGCCACGTGGCCGAGGATGAGCCAGGGGTGGTGTACAATCCAGGTTTCGAGCAGGAACTCTTGGGATACGGATTTGGCTGGCGGTGGGAGAATGCCAAGGGGGTCAGCTACGACCTTAGTTACAGCCAGCACGTGGAGGGACGCCACTCTTTCCACCTCAGGTTCGACGGTGAACACAACCCTGGTTTTGCAACCCCTTACCAGATCATCTACCTGGCGGAGCCTGGCAATTACCTTCTCAGGGCCTTCGTGAAGACAAGGTCCATCACCAGCAGCGAGGGGCCCTACCTGTTCGTTCAGGGCCAGAACGGCGTGGTGGTTAAGGGTCCGAAACTCAGGGGTGACAACGCCTGGAGAGAGGTGCTGATACCCTTCTCCCTGGAGAAGGGGGACAACGCCGTGGTTATCGGCATAAGGCGGGACAGGAGCAACAAGCTTAACCGTTTTCTGGGCGGAGAGCTGTGGATAGACAAGGTGAGCGTGGAGCATCAGGAGGAGAATGAAGAAGAGGGAGCTGGAGGAACTGCTTGAGGAGATCCTGAAGAGCCGCGACATATTCAAGCTCTTTCTGGGTCTCAAGTGGCCGCCTTCCGAGGTGTTAGAGGGGATAGTTGCCCTTCAGCACCCCGACGCAGGAAGGGTGATATCCGCCGTGGCCAAGAGGCACCGGGTGGGCAAAGACTACCTTCTTCAGCAGGTTGACCGGGTTTTAAGGCAGCTAAGGGAGATAAAGGAGAACAACCCTTACAGCGTTCTGGGTGTGCCGCCAGATGCACCTGCCTCAGAGATAAGGGAGGCGTGGAGGCACCTGGTGCAGAGGTGGCATCCCGACAAGAACAGGGACAGGTTAGAGGAGGCCCAAAGGCGCACGCGCCGCTACAACGAGGCGTACGAGCTTCTCAGGGACCAGAGAAGAAGGTTAGAGTACGACAGGTCGCACCTTTCTCTCATCATGCTGCTTCAGGGGCTTGATGTGTCGAGAATTTCTGGAGGAGCAGGCATGACCGCCGGTTCTGCCAAAAAAGGTGCCCAGGCTTCGACATCCCCTGCGTC
>CAZQJB010000031.1:0-11012 GCA_964593115.1 uncultured Aquificales bacterium | reverse complement strand
AGCCTCTACCCTACGCCCTTTATCTTCAAGCTCGGAGATCCTGGCCCCAATCACCCTCTTCAAGTAACCGCTGAGCTTGTCAGGGGTTATTCTCTCTTTATGCTTCTCGAATATTCGCTCGGTCCACTTCCAGACGTCTTGTGGTGTCCTTCCAACACCGACTCCCCCCTCTCCATGAACCCGGTATAGGGCGGTCATCTCAGGAACGTGAAGGGGCGTGAACCTGTCCGAAAGCCTGATGATCAGGTCCCAATCCTCGTATATCTCGAACCCGGGATCTATGCCTCCAGCCCAGATGAACGCTTCTCTCTCCATCATGAGGGCCATGAAGGGAATGAAGTTCTCGAAAAGGATCCGTTCTTCATCGAAGGGAGAAGAGAATCTCTTGATAATCTTGCCTGTATCGGCGTATTGCCCGTTGGGCAACAGCTCTACCTCCACCATGTCACAGGCCGTATATGCTACTCTGCGGTGCTGAGCCTCCAGAACCCTCACAAGGGTGGACACGTGGTGGGGCAACAGTACATCGTCGTCGTCCAGAAAATTGACATACCTGCCCTTGCTGTTACGGAATGCCTCGTTTGCCGCCACGGCACGGCCCTGACGCCCAGATAGGTTAACCAACCTGAGGGAGACACCCTTCAGGTCCAACTTGTTCAGCAGAAAGGAAGGGTCGTCTCCCCCGTCGTTCACCACCACCACCTCCAGGGGACGGTAGTCCTGATTCACCACAGACTCCACCGCCTCCACCAAGAGATTGGGCCTGTTGCGAGTGCGGATGAGAATAGAGACTAAGGGTGTATCCCGGTCTCCATTCCTACTGGGCCTGGAGCTCGACTGAGTTCGCAATCGCCTCGAAAGGCCCGTATATCGCCTTCGCATCGTCTCCCTTTTTCAATTTTCTCTCAAGGAACAGGCTGAAGGTGAACTTTTTGCTGTAGTACACCCTTTGACAAAACAACGAAGTTTCTTCCCTGCCCTGGTCTGTTATGGTGTAGATCTCTTCCCCAAACCACACACCATCTCCCTTCTTCCCCGTCCGGGTAGAGAGCACCTTCACCGTTCTTCCAGAGGCGGTCCTCCCGTTCATGGCCCTGGCCGTTCCCACTATCCTCTGGGCCAATCTCTTCGCATTCTCAGGCTCGTGGTGGTGATGTCCCCCACTTCTGCGTATATCCTCTTCGGTCACCACCATGGAGGGCAACTGCCTTAGCACTATCTGGAATTTGGGGCCGCTTTCATGGGATATCAGGGCCTTTCTGGAATACACCTGTTTGAATGTGTAGCCCTTGGGAAGTTCTATTCTAACCCTCACCTCGGGCGCCTTCCATACAACCACCTTGGCCTGTGCACAGTACGACATGCTCAACACCACCATTAAAGGCAACAGAAGCAGTAAAGCAAAACGAGACCTACTCATCTCTTCACCTCCAGCGCCATTCTCTTTGCAACATAGGGCATAAGCCCACCTGCATCCAGAAGCTCTCTCATGAAGGACGGTATAGGCACTGCCTTAAAGCCCTCTCCAGTAGATAGGTTCTCCACGATCCCCGTGGTAAGGTCCACGCTTATCTCGTCTCCCTCTTTTATCCCATCCACCGCCTGGGGACACTCTATTATCGGCAACCCCATGTTGAAGGAGTTACGGTAGAATATTCTTGCGAAGCTCTTTGCAATAACGCATGAAACACCGGCTGCCTTTATGGCTATGGGGGCATGCTCCCTGGATGAGCCACAGCCAAAGTTCTCTCCGGCTATTATCAGATCGCCACTGCTCACCTTACTGGTGAAGTCGGGGTCGGCATCCTCCATGCAATGCCTACCCAGCTCTTGTGGATCAGATGTGTTTAGGTACCTCGCTGGTATGATCACGTCTGTATCCACGTGGTCCCCAAACACCCAGGCCCTTCCCTTGATCATAACAGCACCTCCTCTGGATGGGCGATGCGCCCCGCCACAGCAGAGGCAGCCGCGACGTAGGGAGAGGCCAGATAGACCTCGCTCTTGGGGTGCCCCATCCTTCCAACGAAGTTGCGATTCGTGGTGGCAACGGCGCGTTCCCCAGCTGCCAACACCCCCATGTGTCCACCGAGACACGGCCCGCAGGTGGGGGTAGAAATGGCAGCACCAGCAGATAGAAAGATGTCGAAAAGCCCCTCGGTCATGGCCTGGTGATAGATCTTCTGGGTGGCAGGTATCACTATTAATCTCACATCGGGATGCACCTTCTTGCCCTTCAAAATCCTGGCGGCCTGTCTCAAATCCCCTATGCGCCCGTTGGTGCACGAGCCTATCACCACCTGATCAATGGAAATCTCTGGAAGCTGCGAGACGGGTTTCACGTTCTCGGGGAGGTGGGGCATGGCAACAACGGGTTCAAGGGAAGAGACGTCTATCTCCACAACCCTGGCATAACTCGCATCACCGTCACTAAAGAACACCTCGTACGGCCTCTTTGCCCTGGCATTGGCAAACTCGAGGGTCTCCTTGTCCGGGGGAACTATTCCCACCTTGCCCCCTGCCTCAATGGCCATGTTGGACATGGTCAGCCTCTCCTCCATGGGAAGATCCGAGATGGCTTCACCCACGAACTCCATGGCCATGTACCTCGCCCCGTCAACCCCGATGCGTCCTATTGTCTCTAAGATCATATCCTTCCCGGTCACCCAATCCCCTCGCTTGCCCGTGTAAACGAACAGGATACTCTCAGGCACCCTCAGCCAGATCTCGCCGGTTATCATGGCGGCAGCCAGGTCGGTGCTACCAACCCCCGTAGCGAAGGCTCCCAGGGCCCCATAGGTGCAGGTGTGGGAGTCGGCCCCGATAACCAGGTCTCCAGGCACCACTATCCCCTGCTCGGGAAGCAGGGCGTGCTCTATCCCCACCTGTCCCACCTCGAAATAGTGGGTAAGGTTCTGCTCCTTTGCAAAATCCCTGAGCATCTTGCACTGCTGTGCAGACTGGATGTCCTTGTTTGGGGTGAAGTGGTCGGGAACCAGCACCACCCTCTCTGGGTCGAACACCCTCTCAACGCCCAGTTCTTTCAGGGCCTTAATGGCTATAGGAGCCGTTATGTCGTTGCCAAGGGCGATATCCACCCTGGCGTTTATTATCTCGCCGGGGCGGACATTGTCCCTATCTGCGTGAGAAGCCAAGATCTTCTCGGCAATGGTCATTCCCATAAATCCAGTGTTCTCCTTCTCTTGTTCAAGGGATGTTAGAGTTCACTCGTCGATTGCCTTCAAAAAGGCCCTTATGGCCGCCTCTACCACATCGGTCCTAACCGCACGGCCCACCTTCTCCCTTCCACCTGTCTTCACCCTCACAACCGCCTCCCCAAGGGCATCCTTTCCGTAGGTTAGGGCCCTAACGCTAAAATCCACTAACTTTGCCGGGGACTCGGTGGCCCGCTCCACCGCCTTGAAGGCAGCATCCACGGGACCGTTGCCCTCTGCCTCTTCCTCTCGCTCCAGCTCACCCCTCTTCAGCCTCACCCTGGCCTTGGGAGCACTACCACTCTCCATGGAGATGGCAAAAGATACCAGTTCCCATCCCCTGCCCCTCTCAGAGATAACCTCCTCCACCACAGCCGCAACATCGGCATCGGTGACCTCGGACTTCTTCCATGCCACCGAAGAGAAGAGCTGGTAGGCATCTGCAAGCTGATCATCGTCAAGGGAATATCCCAGCTCATGCACCTTCTGCTCGAACATCATACGGCCCGCATACCTGGTGATAGGGGTTCTGCTAGAAGGCCTGCCCACCGCCTGAGGCTCGACTATCTGCACCGCCCTGTGGTCTTTCACCACGGCCATCCTGTGTCCCTCTATGGTGTGAACGAAGGCCAGGTCTCCCACCACGGCCTTGTGGGGAGGCAGGATACAACCGGTGAGCATGGTTAGCAGCCTCGATGTGGGATATATCTCCGAAAGATCCAAACCGCTCTCCATATCAAGCTCGGCTCCCCATATTCTCAGGGCAACGGCCAATTCCTCAACCGCGGCGTTGCCTGCCCTGGTCCCAACACCACCAACAGTTGCGTGCACCTGGGCCGCCCCGGCCTCCAAGGCAGCAAGGGAGTTGGCAGTTGCAAGGCCAAGGTCGTCGTGGCAATGGGTACTCACCAGGGCATCCCCTTTCAGGGACTCCACCACCCCCTTCACCACCTCTGACCACTTAGAGGGAATGGCCACACCAACAGTGTCAGACAGGTTGATAAAGGCAGCGCCAGCCTCCTCTACCCCACAGCAGATCTCCCTCAAGAAACCCGCATCGGCCCTTGCTGCATCTCCAGGGGTGAACTCCACCTCGTCGGCGAGGCTCGCCGCCTTTGCAACCATCTGTAACGAGGTCTTCAACACCTCGTCCCTCTCCTCTCCCCTCAAGAGGTACTTGCGGTGAATGTCGGACACGGGCACGTAGAGATGAATCCTCTTTCTCGGCGCACCGGCAAGGGCTTTAGCCGCCAGAGAGATCTCCTCCTCATCCCCCTGGGCCAGGGCCATGACCGTAACACGCTCCACAGAACAGGCTATTCCCTCTACAGATGCCCGATCCTCTCCAGACAGGGCAGGATAACCGGCATCTATAACGTCCACCCCCAATCTCTCCAATTGCCGGGCAAACCTCACCTTTCCTTCAATAGAGAAGGTCACCTGGGGAGACTGGGCCCCGTCTCTCAGGGTGGTATCTACCACAAAGACCCTTCTCATGGCCTAAGCGAGGGCCTCCACAGCCTCTTCTATCCTGTCAAGGCCCTTCTTTATGGCCTCCATGGAGGTGGCGTAAGAGAGCCTGGCACAAGAGTCCTCCCCAAAGGCCACCCCTGGCACTATGGCAACCTTCACCTCGTTTAACAGGTAGTCTGCCATCTCCAGGGAGTTTGTGATCTTCTTGCCCTTATAGCCCTTTCCATAGCACCCCGAGAAGTTGGGAAAGACGTAGAATGCCCCCTTGGGAGTGAAGCAAGACACCCCTGGAATCGCATTTAGCCTGCTCACTATCACGTCTCGACGCTCTTTGAAGGCCTTAACCATAACCCCAACCGCATCTTGCGGCCCCCTGAGCGCCTCTATGGCAGCAGCCTGGGCAATAGAGGTGGGGTTAGAGGTGGACTGGCTCTGCAGCTTCGACATGGCCGCAACCACATCGGCATCGCCTGCTATCCACCCTATACGCCATCCTGTCATGGAGTACGTCTTGGACACGGCATTAACCACGAAGGTGCGTGCCTTCACCTCGTCCCCCAGGGAGGCCATGCTAACATGCCTGTATCCATCGTACACGATCTTCTCGTAAACCTCGTCAGAGATTATCCACAGGTTGTGTCTAAGGCACACCTCTGCCAGACTCTCAAGCTCCTCTTTCTCGTAGGCGGTACCTGTGGGGTTTGACGGGGTGTTAAGAACAACGGCCCTGGTCTTGGGAGTAACTGCCTCCTCAAGCTGCTCGGGGGTGAGCTTGAAAAGGTTCTCCTCTTTGGTCTCCACAATAACAGGAGTGGCATCTGCCAGCAGCACCTGGGCCGGGTAGGTGACCCAGTATGGGGCCGGCACAATCACCTCGTCCCCCTCTTGGAAAAGTGCCATGGCAAGGTTGTAGAGCGAGTGCTTTGCGCCGCACGAGACTATCACCTGGTTCTTCTCGTACTTAAGGCCGTGATCCTCTTCCAAGCGGTACAGTACGGCCTCTTTCATCTCGTCGGTACCAGGAACAGGGGTGTACTTGGTGAACCCCTCTTTCATGGCCCTTATGGCTGCCTCCTTTATGTGGTCAGGGGTGTCGAAGTCGGGCTCCCCTGCCCCGAAGCCTACCACGTCTATGCCCTGGGCCTTCATGGCCTTGGCCGCCGCAGTGATGCTCAAGGTGGGCGACGGTTTTATACGGCCCGTTCTCTCGGCGAGCCTCTTCTCCATGGCTCTTCTCCTCCTTTGTAAGGGAAAGCGTCGATTTCTGTTGCGGGAAGTACGACCTTTGCTGTTGTATGTCAACGATTGAGGTGCTATATTATAGGTGAAACGAAGGGGAAGGGATGCCGGTAACAGGGTTGAAGCAGGCCCGAGGTGTGTGGTTTTATACGCCGACCCTAAGGCAGGAGTTAGGAGGAGAACCCGTATGAAAGTACTGGTGGTCGACGATTCTTCTACCATGAGGAGAATCATCAAAAACACCCTGGCCCGGTTAGGGTACAAAGACGTTGTGGAGGCAGAGAACGGGATAGAGGGACTGGCCAAGTTGAAAGAAGGAGGGGTCGATCTCGTGCTCACCGACTGGAACATGCCAGAGATGGACGGTCTGACCTTCGTGAAGACCATCAGGGGCAGCAAGAGTTTCTCAAACCTGCCTATCCTAATGATAACCACCATGGCCGCGAAGGAGGACATCGTAGAGGCGTTAAAGTCGGGGGTTAACAACTCCATAGTGAAGCCCTTCACCCCAGAGACCTTGAAAGAGAAACTGGACCAGGTTCTGGGACAGTCCTAATGAGACTATCTGTTTTTGGGAGTCAGGTATGAGTGAGCATCAGGATCTAGTCGAGCAGTTGATGAAAGAGCTCCAAGAGAGAGAGGAACAGGGTAACGTTCTGGACCAGGAAGGGGCCTATGTGCCCATGGGAAGCTCATCCCCAGCATCGGGAGAGACCGAGGAGGATCCCCTAATCCAGAAGCTGGAGGAGTACCTCTCCACCCTCGAGGTAGGGGGGGAAAAGGCCGAAGAGATAAGAAGCATAATAGTACAATTGAAGAAAGAACGCGCTCCAAAAAAGGCGAGCCGGGTGGTGGAGCGCCTTTACAGCGTCACCAGGGAGACTGAAGAGAAGACAGGCCAGGTCATGGACAAGATAGACGAGGCCATGGAGAAGGTGGCTACAATAAGCGGGTTGTTGGAAGAACAGAAACTTGAAGAGGCAAAGGGTGCTTTAGGGGAGTTGGAAGGGGTTCTCTTCGATGCCATATCACTCTTGCAGTTCCAGGACATAACCAGGCAGAAGATAGAAAGGGTGATCAGGGCGCTTCAGAACCTTAACGAGTACCTGAACGAGTGGTTCGGTACCACAGAGACCTCGTTATCCAGAGACGAGGCGTAAGTCAGAGAGAGAGGAGACCATGCCAAAGAGAGGAAGAGAACCGAACGAAGAGGAAGAGCTCGACAAGCTGGTGAAAAGATTCTCTGAACTCCTCGAGCGAAATCCCCGAACCAGACGGAGAAACATGCCTGTTAAGCCGTCCTCGGAGAGCGACTCGGGAGACGAGAAGGACAGGTTCATAAAGCACGGCAACAAGTGAAAAGGGACGCCCCCTGCCCGTTTGGTAACAGGCAGAGGGTTCCCCTGCTTACCACCAAAGCGCGCCCTTTGGGATAAAGAGATAAAGGCGCACCCGCCTCTTTTATGCGTAGCTCTTTGGCATACCCAGCACGTGCTCTGCTATGTAGTTCAGGGCCATCTGCTGGGTCACCGGGGCCAGCCTCACTAAGTTTATCTCCCTCCACCAGCGCTCCACGTGGTACTCCTTGGCGTAACCATATCCCCCAAGGGTCTGCATAGCCCAGTAAACAGCCTTGGTGGCGTTCTCTACGGCCACCGCCTTGGCCATGTTGGCCACCGCCCCGATCTCTCGGTAATGCCCACCGTTGTCGAATAGCCATCCCGCCTTGTAGGCCAATAGCTCAGAGCTCACCAGGCTGGCGTAGGCCTCGGCTATGGGGTGCTGAAGGGCCTGGTAACCGCTTATGGGCTGAGAAAACACCTTTCTCTGGTTACCGTAGTTGACCGCATAGTTGATGGCCAGTTTGCCTATGCCCACAGAGGCAACTGTGAACACCAACCTCTCTGGATCGAGCACGTCCAGCAAGAAGTGCCATCCCTTGTCCACCTCTCCCAAAACAGCGCTCTCGGGAACCCAGAGGTCTTCAATCACCACCTCGCAGGTCTTCGAGTAGTTTATGCCGTGCTTGGGTATAGGGTTCACCTTAACCTCATCGCTGGGCAGGTCCACCAGGAAGAGGGTTATTCCATGTGTCTTCTTTGGTGCATCCTCTGGTCTCGTGGTACGGGCAATGAGCAGCATACCCTTTGCCCTGTCGGCCCCGCTTATGAAGATCTTGCTGCCGTTTATGCGGTAGCCATCCCCTTCTTTCTTGGCGAAGGTCTCTATCCTGAAGGTGTTGGTTCCTGCATTGGGCTCGGTGAGTGCCATGCAGAACTCCAGCTCACCTGTGGCGATCTTTGGAAGATACTTGGCCTTCTGCTCTGGTGTGCCGTATTTGACCACTGGCATGGCACCAAACACCTCGGTCAGGCAGATGTACCAGTTACCGGCCATGCCGCAACCATTCTCGCAGAGCTCCTGGATAACCAGCATCAACTCGGTCACCCCAAGGCCCACGCCGCCATACTCCTCGGGGATCACTATTCCCAGAAAACCCGCCTCGCTTATGGCCTTCCAGAACTCCGCTCCAAACTCTCCGGCCTCCTCCTTCTCGTACCAGTAGTCAGGGGGGAAGTCCTTGGCGATCTTTCTCGCCGTTTCGGCCATGAGCCGCTGCTCTTCAGTGAAAGAAAACTCCATTTTACACCTCCCCTTTCTCTCTCTGGACGCTCTTGCCACCTTGCCCTTCTCACCTCGTCCGTTTCAGCGATACCAAATATCATTTAGCCACGTCAACAACAGGGCCATGAATTTTTTCGCCTCGCAAAACTTTTTTGATCACATCAACATTACTGCAAAGATAACAAACCCCTTTTGAACACATTGGACTTGCCCGCTGGTATCGGCGGGGATATCTCTTCCACGGGAGGGCGAGATGCCAAAGGGAGAGAAGATCATAACCCTGAATCGCAGGGCCCGCCATGACTACGAGATCATCGACACTATGGAGGCGGGCATAGAGCTGAAGGGCAGCGAGGTTAAGTCATTGAGGGCTGGACAGGTGAACCTGAAGGACAGCTACGCCAGGATAGAGAACGGGGAGGTCTTCCTGGTGGGCTGCCACATCGCCCCCTACTCCCATAGCTCGGTCTTCAACCCCGATCCCCTGCGCACCCGTAAGCTCCTGCTGCACAAAGACGAGATTAAGAGGCTCGACAGAAAGATAACCGAGAAGGGGTACACCCTTGTGCCCCTGAGCCTTTACTTCAAAAGGGGAAAGGCAAAGGTGGAGCTCGCCCTGGCCAAGGGCAAGACCCTGGTGGACAAGAGGGAGACCATCAAGAGAAAGACAGCCAAGCGAGAGATCGAGCGCGAGCTTAAACATTACAGGTACAAAGGATGAGCATACTGGCCTCGGTGGACCTGGGCACAAACACCTTCAGGATGCTGGTGGCAAGGGTGGAGGGCTCACAGTTGAGGCCCCTGAAGGTTGAGAGGGCAATAGTGAGACTGGGAGAGGGGATGCACGAAAACCGCCGGTTCTCTCCCGGTGCCATAAGCAGGGCCATAGCCGCCTTGGAACTGTTCAAGAAGACCGCCGACGAGATGGGAGTATCCCGGGCAAGGGTGGTGGGTACCAGCGCATTCCGGGAGACCCAAAACAGAGAGAAACTGGTGCTCGACGCCGAGAGGATCACCGGGTGGAGAATAGAAGTTATCCCGGGAGAAGAGGAGGCAAAACTCACGGCAAAGGGCGCCTTCCTTGGGCTCTCGGTGCCCAGTTGGCCCGTGCTCCTCGTGGATATCGGAGGGGGCAGCACCGAGTACACCGTGGTGGACAGGGGAATCATAATCTACACCAAGAGCACAAACCTGGGCGTGGTTCACCTGACAGAGCAGTTGGTAAAACACGATCCCCCCACAGGGAAAGAGCTGGCCCTGCTAAGGAAGAGAATAGGGGACACCCTGACAGAACTAACGGGGCGTTGGAAGCCTGGCCCCTTGCCCATTCTCGTGGGCGTGGCAGGCACACCAACAACCATAGCCGCCTTACACATGGGGCTGAAAGATTACCGGCACGACCTCGTCCACGGCCATACTATGGGGCTCCAAGAGGTGGAAGGCCTTACCAATAGACTTATTGCTATGACCACTGCCCAACGGCGCGTACTGCCAGGAATGGAGGAGGGCCGAGAAGACCTGATCGTCGCAGGGGCGATACTCCTCCTTGAGAGCATGAAAGCCTTCGGCTCCAACAGGCTCGTGGTGAGCGACTGCGGCCTTCTCGAAGGTGTCCTATTGGATATGCTGGAGGAAGAAAGATAACCGCACCTCTTCCCTACCGTTCTCTCAACAGGCACCTGAGGGAGAGATTCGGGTGCAGGGTGCAAAAGATCGCCTTGGATGCCGGGCTGACCTGCCCCAACAGGGACGGCTCCAAGGGGACAGGGGGGTGCATCTACTGTAACCAGAGGGGCTCAGGGACGGGGTTGGGAGAAACCCTATCCATCCCCCAGCAGATCGCCTTGGCCAAAGAGAGGCTCACCCGCCGCTACGGGTCCAGGTTATTCATCGCCTACTTCCAGTCGTTCTCAAACACCTACGCCCCGGTGGAGAGGCTGAGACGGCTCTACCTGAAGGCGATAGAGGATCCACAGGTGGTGGGCCTCGCCATTGGAACCAGGCCCGACTGCATCTCAGAAAGGATTCTGGACCTGTTGGAGGAGTTCAGCCAAACAACCTACCTGTGGGTGGAGTACGGCCTTCAGAGCATACACGACTCCACCCTGCGCAGAATAAACCGTGGGCACACAGCAGAAGACTTCGTGAACGCGGTGAAGAAAACCCGGCAGAGGGGAATCGAGGTGGTGGCCCACGTCATTCTTGGCCTTCCCGGAGAGGGTAAAGGCGAAATGCTACAGACCGCCAGGGCGCTGGGGGCCCTGGGAATAGAGGGGGTGAAACCCCACCTGCTCTACGTGGTGAAAAACACCCCACTGGAGACCATGTTCAGAAAGGGAGAGTACACTCCTTTGGATATGGAGACCTACGTGGAGATACTCTGCGAGTTCATCGCCTTGTTGCCCCCGTCCATGGTGATCCACAGGCTCACAGGAGACCCCCACCCTGAAGAGCTGGTGG
>CAZQJB010000030.1:0-11074 GCA_964593115.1 uncultured Aquificales bacterium | reverse complement strand
CAGCTAATGATAGGAATATCAATAGTATCTACCTTCTGCTGGGGGATGCTGACCATCTGGGCAAGGGTTGCCAATCTGCATTGGCTCCCAGAGGTCTGGTCTATTCGTGGAGGAGGGAGGTTGGTAGGGGCAGTGCCGTGGGGGTTTTGGTCAGGGATCCCTTGAGTGGCAAGCAGGTGTTACCCGTCTTTTATTCCCTGGGTGCTGGTGAGGGCATATTGGTTGCAACTGTCTCCTTTGACTGGATGGCCAGGGATGCGAAATTGTTGCCCTCCTTTGCCGAGGGCATGGTGGTGGTAGATAGGGAGGGTGGTGTTCTCTTCTTGCCGGAAGGCGATGTTTCAAAGGCAGGGATAAAGAAGATACGCAGTATGATCACCGCTGGATTCGGTGAAAGGGGGTTTAAGGACAGCTCTGTTTCTCTATCCGTGGGCGATGGAGAGTTCGATGTGTTCTTGAAACCCGTCTCTTCTGCCCGTCTTTACGTGGGCACCATAGCGAGGAATGGCGAGGTTATAGAGTCGAAAAAGACCATAGTGACCGTATTCATCCTGGTAACATTGCTGGCCCTTATGGTGGTGGCCCTGCTCACCCGTGCCGCGGTGGGTTCTATGATTGGCAGGATAGAGAAGATGGTGAGGTTTGCAGACACCATCTCGTCGGGACGTTACACGGTGAGGCTACAGGAGTGTGGAAACGACGAACTTGGCCAGCTATGTCACGTCCTGAACATCATGGCCCAATGCCTGGAAGACTACGAGCGCAGGTACATAGAGGCGCAAAATCGGCTGCAAAAGATGTACAAAGAGAAGAAAGAGCAGGCCGAAAGGGATCCTCTTACGGGGCTATACAACCACGGCAAGCTATACGACTTTATCGAGACCGAGATTAAGAGGGTGAACAGGTACGGAGGGGCGATGTCCGTGGTTATCTTTGATCTCAACCGTTTCAAAGAGATAAACGACACCTACGGCCACCTGGTGGGAGACGAGGCCCTAAGGCTCTTTGCCGGCGTACTGAGGGATAACTCGCGGGAGACCGACGTGGTGGGCCGCCTTGGTGGAGACGAGTTCATGGCCGTGCTTACGGGAACCGGTGAGGATGAGGCCCTATCCTTTGCCAGAAGGGTGTGCCAGGGCCTGAAGAAAAGGTCTCTGAACGTCAAGGGTGAAGAGGTGGTGCTTGACGCCAGCTTTGGGATTGCATCTTATTCCTGCGACCAGTGTGGAGAAGAGACCCTGCTTGGGTGCATAAGACAACTTGTGGACAGGGCAGACAAGAATATGTATCTGCACAAAAAGCAGGCAAAAACGCAGGGAGACAAAGTCGATTGATAGGGTACCTGGTCTTTCTTTTCCAGGTGGTGATAATCTCAATGTCTGGGGTGATGGCCCCTGGTCCCATCACCACCGCCACCATAGTGGAGGGAAGCAAGGATAGAAGTGCCGGCCTCTTCATCTCTCTTGGGCACGGGGTGGTGGAGGTTCCCCTGATACTGGCAATCCGCTACGGCCTTGGGCCCTTCTTTGCCCTCGACTGGGTGAAGGCCGCCATAGGGTTGGGCGGGGGGTTGGTGCTGATGGCGATGGGCATATCCATGCTCAAAGAGTCCAGGTCTGTCCAGGAGCCCCAGGATGGATCAGCAGGCCGTTCTCCCCTGGTTGCCGGGATCTTGCTCAGTGCCGGTAATCCTTACTTTTTGGTCTGGTGGGCCACCGTGGGTGCGGCCCTCATCCTGAGGTCTGTGGCCTTTGGTCTTTTGGGGTTTCTTCTTTTTATCCTTGTGCACTGGCTGTGCGACCTGGGATGGTACCTTTTTCTGTCGTCACTCTCTTTTCAGGGTGGCAGGTTCTTCGGCCAGAGGTTTCAGCAGGGGGTGTTTGTTGTCTGTGGCATCTTTCTGCTGGTCTTCAGCATAAGGTTCATATCCTCATCGGTGGGGCTGGTGCTGGCTTAGGGTGGAAGGCGCAGGGGCCTTGTGATACCCTGCCCCCGTACAAAAGAGAAGGGAGGGCCACACCGCTATGGAACGCTCCGACGTGCTGGTGGTTGGAAGCGGGGTTGCAGGGTGCGTGGCGGCGCTGAAGGCCGCTGAGTGCGGGCTTAGCGTGAACATGGTGACTAAGGGGGAGAGGCCGGAGGAGTCTAACACCTACCACGCCCAGGGGGGCATAATCTACAAGGGGAAAAAGGGAAAAGACTCTCCCGAACTCCTTGTTAAAGACATACTCGAAGCAGGTGCCGGGGCCTCACTGCCCCAGGCGGCCCAGGTACTGGCCGAGGAGGGCCCTGCACTGGTGGAGAAGTACCTGATGAACCTTACCCAGGTGCCCTTCAACAGGGATGACCAGGGTGACCTGGACAGGACCGAAGAGGCCGCCCACTCGGTTAGGCGCATCATCCATGCCGACGACCTCACCGGCAGGGCCATCGAGGTGGCGCTGATAAAGAAGGTGCTTGATACCCCGGGCATAAAGGTGTTCACCAACCACGTGGCCATAGACCTTCTCACCCCAGAGCATCACACCGAGGATCCCCTTAACGTTTACGAGCCCCTTAGTGTGGTTGGTATCTACGCCTACGACGCGGGGTCGAAGGAGGTGAAGAGGTTTCTCTCTAAGGTGACCGTGCTGGCAACGGGGGGGCTGGGACGGGTCTTTCTGCACACCACCAATCCCAAGGGGGCCACGGGAGACGGTTTTGCCATGGCCTACCACGCAGGGGCCAGGGTGATAAACATGGAGTACATACAGTTTCATCCCACCACCCTCTTTCACAGGGACGCCGAGAGGTTTCTCATCTCTGAGTCGGTGAGGGGAGAGGGTGGGGTGCTGCTCACCCCAAAGGGTGAGCCCTTCATGGAGAAGTACCATCCCCTGGGCTCCCTTGCCCCCCGCGACGTGGTGGCCAGGGCCATTCACCAGGAGATGGTGGAGAACGGCTACCAGTACGTGCTGCTCGACCTGGCCTCACACATGGATGCAGGGGCCATCAAGGAGAGGTTTCCCACCATCTACGAGACCTGTGCCCGTTACGGCATAGACATCTCCACCCAGCCCATACCCGTGGTGCCTGCAACCCACTTCTCTTGTGGTGGGGTGAAGGTTGACCTGTGGGGAAGGACCTCTGTAAATAGGCTTTTTGCGGTGGGAGAGGTGTCGTGCACCGGGGTTCACGGGGCCAACCGCCTTGCCTCAACCTCGCTCTTAGAGGGGGTGGTGTGGGGCGACAGGTGCATGAGAAGGGTGGTGGAAGAGTGGGACGAGTACGCCGACTCGCCTGCGTATTCCATCCCCCACTGGGTGGACACAGGGATCGAGGAGCCCGATCCCGCCCTGGTGAAACAAGACTTTATCACCCTTCGCCACATCATGTGGAACTACGTGGGACTGGCCCGCAGCCGCAGGCGGCTTCAAAGGGCCATCATCGACCTGCGCCACCTGTGGCGGGAGGTTGAGCACTTCTACAAGTACAGCAAGCTGAGCAAAGAGCTGATAGAGCTAAGGCATGCGCTGCAGACAGGGCTAATCGTGGCAAAGGCGGCCCAGGGCAACCGGGTGAGCAGGGGATGCCACTACAGGATAGACTGAAATGGCGAGAGCGGGGAGATAATATGCGGTTTCCTGAAGAGGTGGTGAAGAGACAAGAGGAGATACTGAGATTAAAGAGAGAGAACGACGTTTACGTCATGGCACACTACTACCAGAGGCCAGAGGTTCAGGCCATAGCGGACGTGGTGGGCGATTCGTTGGAGCTTAGCAGGGAGGCGGCCCAGGTATCGTCTCACACTATCCTCTTCTGCGGGGTCTATTTCATGGCAGAGGTGGCCAAGGTGCTCGCCCCCTCCAAGAAGGTGCTCATCCCTTATCCACAGGCAGGTTGCCTTCTTGCAGACATGGCCCTTCCCGACGAGGTGGAGAGGGCGAAGATGGAGCATCCAGGGGCAAAGGTGGTGGCCTACGTGAACACTACTGCCGCCACCAAGGCCCTTGCAGACGTTATCTGCACCTCGGCCAACGCGGGTAAGATCATGGGTGCGGTTGACTCTGACCAGGTGATATTCTTGCCCGACATGCACCTGGGCACCTACCATGCCATGCACGGCATCAACAAGAAGGTTCACATCTGGGACGGCTACTGCCCGGTTCACAAAAGGATAACCAGGGAGAGCATAGAGAGGGTGCTCAAGGTGCATCCCGACGCCCACGTGGTGGTCCACCCCGAGGTGTCGCCAGATGTGTCCGAGATGGCCCACTTCGTGGGCAGCACCTCGCAGCTTGTGAGGCACATTGCCGCGAGTGCACACCACAAGTTCATAGTGGGCACTGAGGAGGGCACCCTCTTCAAAATAAGGGAGGCGGCACCTGAAAAAGAGCTTTTGCTGCCAGACCCCGTGCCCGTATGCGACCAGATGAAGATGATCACCCTTGACAGGGTGTTAAGGTCTCTGCAAGAGGGCTGCTACGAGGTGGAGGTTGATCCCGATATTGCCTCGGGGGCCAGGGTGGCCATCGAGAGAATGCTCGAACTCTCCTGAGACCCTTACAGGTGTAGAGGGGGGGATGGGAATGGATATGAGCGAGATGGATTACGAGCTGTTCAAGGGGTTGGTTGAAGAGTCGTTGGTGGGGCATTACCTTAACGACGGCAAGAGGTTTTTCTACTCTAACAAGGCCTTTTCAGAGCTGTTTGGCTATTCTCCTGCCGAGCTCGAGACAATTTCCCCTGTTGACCTCGTGGTTCCAGAGGACAGGGAGCTTGTGGCCGAATCATTGGAAAAGAGGCTCTCTGGTGAGATCGAGGCCGACAGGTTCGTGGTGAGGGGGTTGAGAAAAGACGGCTCCACTTTCTGGGCAGAGATATTTGGAAAGAGGGTAGAGCACCAGGGGGCCCCTGCCATCATGGGCACCGCAGTGGACATCTCTGAGCGCAGGAGGATGGAGGAGGAGGTCCGCAACAGCAAGGAGACCCTGGAGAGGGTGGTGAACACCATAAGGGACCTCGTGGTTCTGCTCGACAAAGACCTGAAGATAACCCTTGCAAACCCCGCGGTATTCAAGGCCATAAAGAGGCCCGCCGAGGACTTCATGGGCAGGTACTGCTACGAGATATTCCAGAACAGGGATAGCATCTGTGAGGACTGCCCGGCGGTGGAGGCGGCGAAGACCGGCAGGGTGGTTCACCGCATGAGACACAACCCAGACGGAACCGTGCTGGACCGCAGGATTTATCCCATTTTCGACGAGAGGGGAGAGCCCTGCGAGACCCTGATCGTGGCCTCTGATGTCACCGAGAGGTACCTGGCGGAGGAGGCGTTGAAGAGAAGCGAGTCCTTCTACCGCAGCCTGATGAACGACGTGATAGACAGCTCCATGGTGGGGGTCTTCATTCTCGATGCCGATTTCAACGTGGTGTGGCTGAACAGGGCCGCCGAGGATTTCTTCGGCATCCAGCGGGAGAAGGTGATAGGCAAGAGCAAGAGGAAGCTTGTGTCAAGTGTGATAAAACAACTGATGGAAGATGGAGAGCAGTTCGAATCAAGGGTGCTTGCCGCCTACGAAGACAACACCTGCACCGAGAGCTTCGTGTGCCACGTCCTATCTGGGGAGGGAAGGGAAGAGCGATGGCTTGAGCACTGGAGCCAGCCCATAGAGTCGGGTCCATTTGCCGGCGGCAGAATCGAGCACTACTACGACATCACCGCCCAGAGGCGGGCAGAGAAGAGGTTGCAGGAGAACGAGGAGTTTTTAAGGGCCCTTCTCTCCAGCATAGAGGACGGGATACTGGTCCTGGACAGGGATATGACCATTCTCTACGCCAACTCTGCCGTAAAGAGCTGGCATCCCACCAGCACGCCCCTGGTAGGGGAGAAGTGCTACCACGCCTTTCAGGGCATAGATGTTCCCTGCGACGAGTGTCCCGTGAGGAGCTGTATGGAGACTGGGCGGATGGAGATGGTGAGAAAGTCTGCCCGCTATCCAGATGGTTCACTGAGATGGTTAGAGCTTCATGCCTATCCCTTCAGGGACTCCCAGGGCAACCTGCGGGGGGTGGTTGAGCTCATCAAGGACGTCACAGAGTTGAGAAGCCTCGAGGAGCAGCTTCACCTTGCCCAGAGAATGGAGGCCATAGGCAGGTTGGCAGGGGGTATAGCCCACGATTTCAACAACATACTCATGGTGATACTGGGTTCTTGCGAGCTGCTCATGGAGGATGCAGAGAGGCTCTCTCCAGAGATGCTGGACAGGCTTGAGATGATAGATAAGGCGGCAAAGAGGGCAGCGGATCTGACCAGGCAGCTTCTTGTCTTCAGCAAGAGGCAGATTGTTGAGCCCAAGGTGCTCGATCTGAACCAGGAGATATCAGAGATAAAGAGGATGCTCGAGAGGGTGATCGAAGAGAACATAGAGTTGAACATATCTCTCTGTCCCATGCCTTGCACAATAAAGGTTGACCCTGCCCAGATGGACCAGGTGGTGATGAACCTGGTGATGAACGCAAAAGAGGCCATGCCCAAGGGTGGTAGCCTCTCCATAACCACCCAGATCAAGAGGATAGACGACCTCGCCGATGCTGCCCGACTGGGGGTAGAGCCTGGCAGCTATGCGGTGCTCTCGGTTAAGGACACGGGGGTGGGCATGGACGAGGAGACGAGAAAGAAGATATTTGAACCCTTCTTTACAACAAAGGAAGGCGGAACGGGGTTGGGTCTTGCAACAGTTTACGGTGTGGTCTCCCAGCTCAGGGGTGCCGTTAGCTACCATAGCGAGCCGGGCAAGGGTACGGTTTTCGAGGTTTACCTGCCACTGGTAGAGGAGGCTGCCAGCAAAGAGGAGGAGGCTACTACGGCCGCAGTATGCGGAGGGGCCCCGGGCAAGGTTGTTCTGGTGGTGGAGGACGAGGACTCGGTTAGGATGCTAACAGTGGCGGTACTGAGAAAGTGCGGCTATCTCGTTCTGGAGGCGTCAAACGGTGAGGAGGCCCTCGGTATCCTCAGGGAGAGAGATGTTGACCTTCTGCTCACCGACGTGGTTATGCCGGTTATGGGGGGCGTAGAGCTTGCCATGAAGGCCAGGGAGCTGCACCCAGACCTGAAGGTGATATTCATGTCTGGTTATCCCTCTGAAGACGTAGAGTTTGAAGACTTCTTGCACAACATGAGGGGTGCCGACTTCGTTTCAAAGCCCTTCTCACGCCACAGGCTTTTAGAGAAGGTGCGGGGTATGCTCGGTGATTAGGCTCACAGGTGACTGTAGAACACCTCTCCCCCCTGTTCCCTGCCCCGTAGCCGGCCAGACAGAATAAGGCCCTTCACTGCGGTCTTCACCTCGTGGGGGGGGTGTCCTGTAACCTTCACCAGGTCTTCCATGGTGCATGGGCGCCTCTTCACCGTCTCCACTATTGTTTCGTTTAGGGCCCCAACCCCACCGGATGAGTGCTCTGTGGCCCCCCCCACCACCTCCACCTCACCGGGTAGAAAAGCCGCAATCTCTTGAAGCTCCCTATGGTTAAGGGGTGAGGTGCCGGCCACTGCAGGGGGGCGCACCACGGTGTTCAACTGGATCTTGTGGGGGGCTATCCTTTCCACCACCTGGGCGAGCCTGCACAGCTCCTCCTCTGAGTCGTTGATTCCCTTCACCAGCAGTATCTCTAACCACAGCTTTCCAGTGAACTCCCGGGAGAACTCCACCAATCCCTCGACCACCTTCTCTGCAGAGAGCAGGGGATGGGGCCTGTTCACCTTTCTGAAGGTCTCTTCGCTGACGGCGTCCAGGGAGGGCAGCACCACGTCCACCTCTGCCGCCTCTCTTCTCACCTGCGGTATCCAGAAAAGCGATGCGTTGGTGAGAAGGGCCACAGGGGTGGTGGTGCGTCCCTTTATCCACCTTGCCAGCTCCCCCAGCCCCGAGTGGAGGGTGGGCTCACCGAAGCCCGAGAAGGTGATGTGGTCTGCATGTGTCCCCGACGAGAAGAACTCTTCAAGCTCGCCTTTCACCTGGTCTATGGGCAGGTACTCCCTGCGCTCTACGGTGAGGTGGTTCGTTTCCCCCACCTCGCAGTAGATGCAGTTGAACGAGCAAACCTTGTAGGGCACCAGATCAACCCCCAGGGAGAGGGCCAACCGACGAGAGGGCACCGGCCCGAATAGACAGCCCATAACTTCGCCTCCCTTCTCTTTCTAACCCCCTGGGGCAAGGATATACTCCCCTTTGCCGTGGAGAGGAAGGAGCGCATATTTACCCCCGCAGGGATAGTTACGGTGGTCTTCTCAGACGCCGGTCTCAAGGGGATTCTTCTGCCTTCGCGCCCTCCACCCGCTTTGCCTTGTTCTGGCGAGGTTTACAGAGACGGGGAATGCGGGCTTGCCCACCTGCTCGTCCTCTACCTGTCAGGAGTGCCCGTTGACTTCTCCCAGGTTGAGCTGGACATGGGCGGGTTGACCCCCTTCACCTGCCTGGTGCTCGATGCCCTTAAGGGTGTGGGCTACGGCGAGAGGATAACCTACGGGCAGTTGGCAGATAGAATAGGAAAACCCGGGGCCTTCAGGGCGGTGGGACAGGCATTGCGTAGAAACCCCTTTCCCCTGGTGGTACCCTGTCACAGGGTGGTTGCAAGGGATGGAATAGGGGGATTCTCGGGGGGAATAGAGTGGAAGAGATGGCTTTTAGCGATGGAATCAGGCGTGTGAAAGGGGTGGTGGCCTACGACGGCACCGACTTCGCGGGGTGGCAGGTGCAGCCAGAAGAGCCATCGGTGCAAGGTGCCCTTGAGTCTGCCCTTGGCAGGGTGCTTGGCCACCAGGTTAGGGTGGTTGCCTCAGGAAGAACCGACAAGGGGGTTCATGCCTTGGGCCAGGTCTTTCACTTCGACACGGCCAATCCCATCTCCCTCCATGAGCTTTTAAGGGGGGGCAACGCCCTGCTGCCCAGGTGCGTGCGTATCCGCAGGCTCGAGGAGGCAGAATCGGGGTTTCACGCCAGGTTCTCGGCCAGTTACAGGCAGTACCGGTACTTTGTTACCTTTCGTGACCTGCCCTTCTTCAACAGGTACGCCCTGCTTTTCAGGGGAGAATTGAACCTTGATGCCATGAACAGGGCTGCGGCCCTTCTGCTTGGTGAGCACGACTTCGCGTCCTTTGGCTCGCCCATGCGGCCTGGGGGTAGCACCGTCAGGTTGCTTAGGCGTTTAAGGATTAGACAGAAAGGGAGAATCCTGGTATTCACCATTGAGGCTAACGCCTTTCTCAGGCTCATGGTGAGAAACACGGTGGGGGCCCTGCTCAAGGTGGGCCTTGGAAGGTGGGACGAGGGCAGGGTTGAGGCGCTGTTGAACCAGCCTTCGCCTGGCTCTCTCACCCCCGTGCCGCCACAGGGGCTTTTCTTGTGGCGGGTCTTTTACCGAGGGGGGAGGTTTTACAATGGTTGAGCGCGACAGGGTGGGCATTCTTTTCGTGGTCTCCGCGCCTTCTGGCGCCGGCAAGACCTCTATCTGCCGAGCGGTGATGGAGAGGCGCAGGGGCATCTCTTTCTCGGTGTCTGTGACCACAAGGCCCCCCCGCAGGGGGGAGGTTAACGGGGTTGACTACGTCTTCGTGTCACGGGAGGAGTTCGAGGGTATGGTGGAGAGAGACGAACTGGTGGAGTGGGCCCAGGTGCACGGTCACCTTTACGGTACCCCTTTGCTTCCCCTGGTGCAGAAGACAGATGCCGGCGAAGACCTCTTCCTCGACATCGACGTGCAGGGTGCCGAGAGGGTGCTAAGGTACTTTCCCAACTCTGTTGGGGTTTTCGTTATGCCGCCCTCCATCGAGGTGATCGAGAGGCGTCTGAGGGGGCGTGGCACCGAGGACCTCCAGGAGCTTGCCCGCAGGATGGCCGCTGCCCGGGGCGAGATAGCCCGTTTCCCCATGTTTCACTACCTGCTCTTGAACGACGATTTTGAGGAGGCGGTTAGGGACATGTGCTCAATAGTTGACGCCGAGCGGCAAAAGACCGCCTACCTCAGGGAGACCTGGTGGTGAGCATAGAAGAAGACGTAGAGGCCTTTCTTAGTCACCTTCAGTTTGAGCGGGGCAGCTCAAAGAACACCGTGCGCTCCTACGGCGCCGACCTGAAGAGGTTTGCCGGTTTCGTGAAAGATAACCACCTTGACCACCGGAAGATGGGGAGGCGCGAGATGCGCGCCTGGGTGGCCTTGCTTCACCAGCAGAACCTTTCTCCAAAGTCGGTGGCCCGTAACCTCTCTTCTGTTCGCAGCTTCTACCGGTTTCTGAAGAAGAGGGGATTGGTGACCAGTGACCCCTCGCGGCTGGTTAGTTATCCCAAGGTCCCCAGGCCCTTGCCCAAGGCCCTCTCTGTGGAAGAGGTGGAGCAGGTTATCGAGAACGATGGGGACCTGCTCGAAAGGGCCATATTGGAGCTTCTCTACGCCACCGGGCTGCGGGTTAGCGAGCTGGTCTCCCTCGACCTCGGCTCCATAGACTTCTCCCGGGGAGAGCTGAGGGTGGTGGGCAAGGGCAACAAGGAGCGCAGGGTGCTGGTGGGCTCCAGGGCGGCAGAGGCACTAAGGGCCTACCTGCGCAGGCGCAGCATAATGGCGGCGAAAAAGGGGGTTGCCACAGAGGCGCTCTTTCTCTCCAACAGGGGTACCCGTATCTCTACCACCACGGTGAGGCGCATCATCAACCGCGGCACCCGCAGGGCTGGCATAGGCAAGAGGGTGACCCCCCACATGCTCAGGCACTCATTTGCAACCCACATGCTCGAGGGAGGGGCAGACCTCAGGGTGATCCAAGAGCTTCTTGGCCACAGCAACCTCGCCACCACCCAGATATACACCAAGGTGGCCCTTTCTCACCTGATAGAGGAGTACGACAAGACCCATCCCCGTAGCAAGCCGCCTTCTGATGAGAAGAAAGGGAAGAAGGATAAGTGAGTACAGCTATGGCCCTTGTGGATACTCCCTTTGCCTCAACACCTCGTAGAGCATGAGGGCCGCCGAGGTTGCCACGTTCAAAGAGTCGGCTCTTCCCCTCATGGGTATCTTCACCCTGATCTCTGCGCCGTCCATCCAG
>CAZQJB010000029.1:0-11572 GCA_964593115.1 uncultured Aquificales bacterium | reverse complement strand
TGGCGTCAAGAATCCGCTCCCACAGGGGGGGGCTGTCTAAGAACCGGCGCATACTTGGCCATCTGGACCTGGTCTTTGCAAAGGCGCGCTGGGCCCTGAAGTGGGGTGCCCAGGTGCCATCGGTGGTGCCCAAGGGGTATTTGTGCATCGAGCAGGGCTACCACCCCCTTCTGCTGGCACAGAAGGGAAGGGATGGCACAGTGCCTCTCTCCCTCACCCTTGGAAAGGGTTTCTCCACCCTGGTGATCACCGGGCCCAACACCGGGGGAAAGACCGTGGTGCTCAAGACGGTAGGGCTTTTGACCCTGATGGTGCAGAGCGGCCTGCCTGTAACCGCCAGCCAGGACTCCCAGTTTCCCGTGTTCACCAATGTCTGGTCCGACATAGGTGACGAGCAGAACATCGAGCAGAGCCTCTCAACCTTCTCTGCCCACATGGCGCGGATTCGCGAGATGCTCGAAAAGGCGCATCAACCCGGCCTGGCGCTCATTGACGAGGTGGGGGCGGGGACAGACCCTGCCGAAGGTGCTCCCCTGGCAATGGCGGTGATCGACGAACTGCACAAGAGGCGGGTGTGGGTGGTGGCAACCACCCACCACGATGCACTGAAGGCCTTTGCCCGCATGAGGCCCGGCATGGAGAACGCCTCGGTGGCCTTCGACGTGGAGACCCTTAGGCCCCTCTACCGGCTCGAGGTGGGTGTGCCTGGCAGAAGCAACGCCTTTGCCATTGCAGAGCGGTTGGGAATACCGAGACAGGTGATCGAGAAGGCCCTGAGGTGGAAGGGGAGACGCGAGAGCGAGGCCGACAGGTTCATCAGGGAGCTCGAAACAGAGATCGGAAGGGTGAGGGAGCAACAGGAGAGGCTGAAGCAAGAGGAAGAGCGGCTGAAGGCAAGGCTCTGCCAGGAAGAGGAAGAGCTGAAAAGGCGCTTGGAGGAGATCGAGGGCCTGTGGGAGGAGGAGCAGCGCCGCCTGCGGGAGATAAAAGAGGAGATAAAAGAGGCAAAGAGAGGCCTTTCAGACCCCAAGAAGATAGAGGCCCTGCAGAGAAGGGTGGCAGAGAGGGCCAAAGAGGTGGTAAAGAGAAGGCCCCTGGCAGGTCCATCTGGCAAAGGGGTGTCCCTGGGAGACCTGGTGAGAGTCAAGGGCACCAAAAGAATGGGAAGGGTGGTCTCCGCCGGTGAGAAGAGGGTGCGCGTCGAGGTAGGCGGGTTCGTGATGGAGGTGCCCCTGTCCGAGGTGGAACTGGTGGAGAGGGGGGACGAGGGCGCTGTGAGGGAGACTCCCCAGGACGTGCTATTCCGCCCTGCCAGGGTTAAGGCCCCTCCATTGGAAATAAACCTTGTGGGCAAAAGGGTTGACGATGCCCTTGCCGTGCTTGACAGGCAGATACACGATGCCTACCTCGCCGGCAGGGAGAGTATCAGGGTGATCCACGGCGTGGGTCAGGGCATACTGAAGTCGGCGGTGAGAGAGGCGTTGCTCGAGCACCCCCTGGTGTCGGGAATAGAGGAGCTGCCAAACTCCGAGGGGGGTGCCGGTGCCACCCTTGCCGTATTGAAGGAAGACTGAAAAAGCCGTGTCCTGGGATGTTCGCCTACTCGAGGAGCTTAGGGAACGCATAGCCTATTTCTACTTTGCCCTTGTGGTCTTGCTGGCCGTTCTCCTCTTCACCCTCATGAGGCTACAGATCGTTAAGGGCAACCACTACCTCAAGATGTCCATGAAGAACCGGGTCAGGGTGTACAGGGTCCGCCCGGTTCGCGGCAGGATACTGGATCGAAACGGGGTGCCCCTGGCCATCAACAAACCCTCGTTCAACCTCTACATCTTGGCGGACGACGTGAAGAAGGGCCAGTGGAGCGCCCTCAAGGCAGAGCTGGTGAGGTTGCTGAGGTTCTCTCCAGAGAAACTGGAGGAACGGCTCGACGATGCAAGAAAGAACCCCACCGTCGCATGCCTGATCAAGAGGGACCTCTCTGAAAAAGAGGTGGCGGCGGTGGCAGAGAGGGAGTGGATGCTGCCGGGAATCATACTCTCTCCCGAAGAGAAGCGGTTCTATCCCTACGGCACCCTTGCCGCCCACGTTATTGGTCACATGGGAGAGGTCTCTCCCAGTGAGCTGGAGCAGGGACGGTTCTGGGGCGGGGACATGATTGGAAAGACGGGGATAGAGCGCCAGTACGACGACATACTGCGAGGGGTGGGTGGCTGGGAGCAGTGGGAGGTGGATGCACGCAGAAAGAAGGTGCGCCTGGTGAACCGCTCTAAGCCCATACCCGGCCGTGACATACGCCTGACCATCGATATCGGCCTCCAGAAAGAGGCAGAGAGCCTGCTGAAAAACAAGGTGGGGGCAATAGTGGCCATGGATCCAGCCACGGGGGAGATACTGGCCATGGCCAGCAGTCCCGCCTATGACCCTAACCTCTTCACAAAGGCCCTAACCCCCAGGCAGTGGAGCAGGTTGGCTCGCAACCCAGACCATCCCCTGCAGAACAGGGCCATACAGGGGCTATACTCCCCGGGCTCCATATTCAAGGTGGCGGTGGGGCTGGCAGGCCTGCAGGAGGGCGTTATCACACCCCGAACTCCAGAGGTGTGCAAGGGGGTGTACCACTTCAGAAACCGCAAGTACCGGTGCTGGAAAAGGGGGGGACACGGGATTGTGAGGCTGCACAGGGCCATAGTGGAGTCTTGCGACATCTACTTTTACAAGCTGGGGCAGAAGCTGACCGTTGACGTTATGGGCAAATATGCCAGGCTACTGGGGCTGGGCTCGAAGACGGGAATAGATATGCCCCACGAGAGCCCCGGATTCGTCCCTTCCCGGGAGTGGAAGAAGAGAAGGCACCACATGGTCTGGTTTCCCGGGGAGGACCTCATCATGGCAATAGGCCAGGGATACCTGCTGGTCACACCCCTGCAGATCGCCCACCTGATGGCCACCGTAGGTGAGATGGGCAGGTCTGTTACCCCCCATCTTTTGCTGGAGCCCAAGCGAAACTTTCCTTCTAAACGATTGCCCCTGAAACCGAGGTTCCTGAGAGTGATGGTGAGTGCCCTGCGGGGAGTGGTGGAGGAGAAGCACGGAACTGCCCACCTTGCCCAGGTCGAGGGCATCCCCGTGGCGGGCAAGACTGGAACGGTGCAGGTGGTTCACCAGAAGGTTCCACACACCAAGATGGAAGAGATCCCCTACAAGATGAGGGACCATGCCTGGTTTGCCGCCTTTGCCCCGGTGAAGAACCCAAGGATAGCCGTGGCGGCCATAGTGGAGCACGGGGGGCACGGTGGCTCCGGGGCGGCCCCCCTTGTTGCCAGGATGATCTCGTTCTACCTGAAGGGCGGGAAGGGGGACGAAGTTGGGCAGTAAAGAGTCGTTCTATGGCCGCTTGGTTCCCCCCTTCAGGCTTTTCGTTCCCATGGTGCTTCTGGGGGCGGTGGGACTGGTCACCCTCTCAAGCATCTCCTCCACCTCACTTGTGCTCAAGCAGCTCTTCTGGCACCTGCTGGGGCTTGCTGCCTACTTCGCCATGCTGGTCATCCCCTCTAACGCCTGGAGAAGGCTCACCTTTCCACTCTACATTGCCTCCTTTCTATTGCTAGTGGCGGTTGACGTTGCAGGGGTGACCACCCTTGGGGCACAAAGACGGATAAGCCTGGGATTTTTGCAGATACAGCCCTCTGAGTTCGCCAAGATCTCCCTGGTGCTCGCCGTGGCCTGGGTTGTGGAGAAAGAGCGCCATCCCTACAACCTTCTCACCCTCTTCAAACCCCTTGGGGTGCTTGCCCCCCTATTCATCTTGACGGCTGGCCAGCCCGACCTGGGAACGGCCTTAGTGATGATGGGCATCACCGGGAGCATGGTGCTGCACCGCTCTGTGAGGCCAAGAACCGCTCTCACCCTGCTCACCCTCTTTGTGCTCTGCATACCCGTCATCTGGAACTCAAATCTGGTGCTGAAAGAGTACCAGAAGGACAGGATAAGGGCGGTGTTGAACCCAGAAAGGGACCCCCTGAACAAGGGCTACCACATCATACAGTCGAAGATAGCCATCGGTTCCGGCAGACTGGTGGGCAAGGGGTATGGCCAGGGGTCCCAGAGCAGGTTGAACTTTCTTCCAGAGAAGTGCACCGACTTTATCTTTGCGGTCTTTGCCGAGGAGTGGGGATTCGTGGGCAGTGCCCTGCTGCTCTTGCTTTACGCCCTCTTCATCTGGCAGGCCTACAGCGTGGCGAGGTATGCCAGGGACAGCTTTAGCTGCCTTGTGGGGGTGGGACTCGCCACCATGCTGCTTCTTCACTTCTTCATCAACGTGGGAATGACCATGGGCCTGCTGCCCGTTGTTGGTGTGCCGCTGCCCCTGGTGAGCTACGGGGGATCCTCCCTGGTGGTCACCTACGCCGCGGTTGGTATTCTCTCGAACATCTGGAAAGAAAAAGGTCCATTGTGAGCAAAGGTTGCTTGACTAACCCAAGCAACCCGTGTAATAGAGTCGGCAAGGGCAGGTAAAAGGTGAGATTAAATGGGTGAAGGAGGTGGTATCGGATGAGGAGAGGAGCATCTATTCTGGCAGCGGTTGTTTTGGCGCTGGTCCTGGTTGTAGGGATCGGTGTCTCCACGTCTTCGGCGCAGTGCTGCGATTGCTGCGGAACCTGTGCCGTGACCACGTGCTGCACCACTTGCACGACATGTAATTGTTGCAATTGTTGTGTAAGTGGGTACTGGAAGGCAGTTACCAAGTGTGACCCCGGCCACTGGGAGTGCACCTGGGTGGCCGATCCGTGCTCTTGCGGGTGCGGGCACTACGAGTCCCATTTCGTACCTGGCAAGTGCAAGGTGCATTGGGAGTGGGTACCCCTTTGCGACTGTGATTAACAGGGTGGTTTAAGCGGAGAACCTTGAACCTGCCTGAACCTTTATTGCCGGTGCCAGGCGACAGCGAGGTCGTTCTGGCATCGGCCTCTCCAAGAAGAAGAGAACTGTTGAGTCTCGTCGTGCGCCCCTTCGAGGTGGTGAAACCACTCTCAGAGACCGCCCCCATCCCTGGCGAGTCACCACGTAGCTACGCAAGGCGGGCCGCCCAGCAGAAGTGCCGCGAGGTGTTCAAGGCCCATTCCCGCTCCATTGTGGTGGGGGCCGACACAGTGGTGGTGGTGGAAGGTGCCATACTGGGCAAGCCGGCAGACACAGCCGATGCTGAGCGTATGCTGCGCCTCTTATCCGGCAGGGAGCACTCGGTGCTCACCGGCGTGTGGCTATGCTCTGCGCAGGGAGAGCGGGGCTTTGTTGAGGAGTCGAGGGTTAGATTCGGCAACCTTGGAAACGACGAGATCTCCCGTTACATCGAGTCTGGGGAACCCATGGACAAGGCGGGGGCCTACGGTATCCAGGGCCTGGCGGCCTGTTTCGTAGAGCGAGTAGAGGGCTCTTACACCAACGTGGTGGGGCTACCTGTCAGGGGGGTGTACCTTGCCCTTAGGGAGCTTCTCGCCCACACAAGGTGAGGGTGGCCCGTGTCTGTAACCCGTAGCGGAATAGAAGACGAACTCTCCCTCTGTGTCAGGTGCGGCAGGTGCAGAAGCGTGTGCCCCACCTTCGAGGTCGAGCGCTCTGAGACCTCTGTGGCCCGGGGCAGGGTGGTGCTGGCACGCCACCTCTTCGAAGGACTGGCCGCTGGGGGGGATGCCTCGAGGGTGCTAAACACCTGCCTGCTCTGTATGGCCTGTGAAGAGGTGTGCACAAACGGTGTGCCTATTGCAAGGATAGTGGAGGGTGCCAGAAGCCTGCTTGTGGCGGATCACGGTGTGCCAAAATGGAAGGGTGCCCTCTCGTGGGTGCTTGGACATCCCAAGGTGATGGACTGGCTCTCGAGGGCCGGGGGACTTACCACCCTTCTGCCACAGGAACAAGGCGAGCCCAGGGGGCTACTGCTAAGGGTGCCAAGGTTTATGGAGGAAGGGGTGTTTCTGCCCCCACTCTCTGTCCCTCCCTTCCGCAAGGGTTTCAGGGAGGAAGGCGGGGGAAGAGCCGTTGGCAAGACGTGGGTGCTTCTCTTTCTCGGCTGCCTCATTGACCATTGCTACCCAGAGATCGCCAGTGCCACCGTGAGGCTGCTCAGTCGGCTGGGGTATGCCTGCTTGGTTCCAGAAGACCAGTACTGCTGCGGTCATCCACACCTGGCCATGGGGTTCTCCAGCGATGCTGAACGGATAGCCTCTTTGAACACCGAGGTGTTCAAGCGTGAGCGCCCAGACCTGATTCTCACCGCCTGTGCCTCATGCGCCTCCACCCTGAAGCGGGATTACGGTCTATCCATCCCTGTTCTTGACCTGGTGGAGCTACTAAAAGAGCACCAGGATGAGCTGGTGGTGAGCCTTCCAGAAGGGGTTGACCGGGTCACCTGGCACCAGCCATGCCACCTGGGAAGGGGCCAGGGTATCGATGGCTCGGGGCTGGTGGAGGCGCTCTTCGGTGATTCCTTCGCCCCCATGGAGAACCCCCACCGGTGCTGCGGGTTCGGCGGGGCCATGTCGGTGGAGTTCTCTCGCCTTTCGGGACGGCTCGGAAAAGAGAAGGCCGCCTGGGCAAAGAAGAGCGGTGCACAGCTCGTTCTCACCGACTGTCCCGCCTGCGTGATGCAGATAGAACGTTCCCTTCTCCAGGAGGCAGAAGGGATACACTGCACACACCTTGTTACACTGCTCTCTTGAGGTTTGCCTGTAAACCCTTCTCGCTGGTATAGCCTCTCCCATGGGATGGATGAGAGTAGAGGTTAACACCTCGGTTCTGCGTAACAATCTCAGTGCGGTGAAGGGCCTGCTCTCCAAGGGGACCGGGGTAGCGGCTGTGGTGAAGTCCGGGGCCTACGGCCACGGAATGCTGGAGGCCGCCTCGGTCTTCGTGGACGAGGGAGTGGACATGCTGGCGGTGTCCCTGCTCCACGAGGGTGTAGAGCTTAGGGAAGCGGGATTCCACCTGCCACTGCTGCTGCTCGGGGGTATCTTCCCTGAAGAGGCCGAGGAGGTGGTGGCCAGGGGGCTCTCGCCGGTTGTTAGCTCTGTTGCCTCAATAAGGGAGCTTTCAAAGGCGGCGGCGAGACTGGGGAAGGTAGCGGGTTTTCACCTGAAGGTGGACACGGGCATGGGTCGTAGAGGATGCGGCGAGGAAGAACTCCACCAGCTATTGCAGCAGATCTCCATGCACCAAGGACTCGTGATGGAAGGCCTGGTTTCTCACCTCTCTGTGGCTGACGTGGAGGGAGAGGATGCGCGCCTCTACACCCTGGGTCAACTGGAGCGTTTCAAGACGGTGGTGGCACAGGTTAGGGGATCCAGTTTCACCCCCCGCTGGATCCACATCGCCAACAGTGCCGCCATCGTCTCTTATCCTGAATCCCATCACAGCCTGGTGAGACCAGGAATAGTGCTCTACGGCGGCCTGGCAGGGTTCCAGGCAGCGCGCCAGGCCATGAGGGTCAGCACCCGCCTGGTGGAGGTGAGAAGGGTGAAGAAGGGGGCCTGCATCAGCTACGGCCGAACCTTCGTTGCGCCCCGCGACATGGTGTTGGGAATAGCGCCTGTGGGTTACGCCACGGGCTACCTCAGGGGGCTATCCAACAGGGGAGAGGCACTTGTCGGGGGCAAGAGGGTGCCCGTGGTGGGAACGGTATGCATGGACCTCACCCTGCTGGACCTATCCTCTATCCCCAGGGCCCAGGTGGGAGACGAGGTGGTCCTTCTGGGCGCCCAGGGAGGCGAAGAGATCAGCGTCTTCCAGGTGGCAGACTGGTTGGGCACAATCACCTACGAGGTGTTCTGCCTGTTAGGTAACAACCCCTTCGCCGAGAGGTGCTACCTGTAGGTCTCCACTTCACTCCCTCTCCCGTGGCACCTCCAGAGGACACTTGTCTTTCCATACCCGTGAGGCAAAGAGAAAACCTGCAATCAGGGTAGAGAGCACCCAGTTCAAGCCGATCAGCACCACTGGGGTCCACCCGTAACCACCGTAGGGCTTCTGCACCTCTTTCGAGATGTCTCCCAGCAGGATGATGCCCAAGACCAGGGGCACCACGAACTTCACCATCACGTCCCACCAGGCACCAGCTTGATGCTGGAGTTCTCGTTTATGTACCTGCGCAGGTGCTTGGTGTCGAAGAACCAGCCAACCATTACGGCCTCAAGTATCCCCACCACCACTATGCCGTAGTGGGTGAGAAAGTGGTCTGCAATGTCGAGCCAGTAAAGGCCGGCTTGGGTGGTGAAGATGAGCGAGCCCAGCACGCCCAGTACAGAGACCACGCTTGTTGTTGCCTTTCGCCCCACGTTGAACTTGTCAACCACCGCCGATACGAAGGCCTCCATGATGGATATTGATGATGAGATCCCTGCCATCACCAGGCAGAGGAAGAAGATGGCACCGAAGAGAGGACCGCCGGGCATCATGCTCACCGCCTTCGGGTAGGCCACGAAGGCGAGGCCAATACTCTGGGAGACCACGTCGGCTATGCTCTTGCCCTGGGAGGCCGCCATGAAACCGAGCACCGAGAATACAGCAAAGCCCGCAAAGAGCGAGTAACCGCAGTTCACCCCGGCAGTTACCACCGCGCTCTTGGTAAGGTCAGACCTTCCTGGAAGGTAGCTTGCGTAGGCGATCATGATGCCGAATCCCAGGCTAAGGGTGAAGAAGATCTGGCTGTAGGCGTCTATCCAGACCTTGGGCTCCATTATCTTGGAGAGGTTAGGTGTGAGGTATGCCTTTATGCCATCCATGGCCCCTGGAAGGGTTAGGGACCAGAAGACCAGTATTGCGGTGAATATGAAGAGCAGGGGCATGAATATCTTGTTGGCCCTTTCGACACCCTTGCCTATGCCCCTGTAAACTATGCCCCAGTTCACGAACCACACGGCAATCAAAGCTGCGAGTATGGGGGTGCGTACCAGGCCGATGTGCCCTGCCGAGTCGGAGAGGGCTAAAAAGTGCTTGAAGAAGTAGGCGTTGGGGTCAGCCCCCCAGCCCAGGGAGAAGGATAGGAAGAAGTAGCAGAGGCACCAGGCGATTATCACCATGTAGTAAAGCTCTATTCCAAACATCACAAGGGTGACCGCCCACCATCCCAGCCACTCCCAGCCCCGCTTCACCCGGGCGCAGGCAAGGGGCGCCGAGCCCATTCTCTCGTGTCCAAGGGCAAACTCTAAAATCAGCAAAGGGATACCAGCGGTGAAGAGGGCGAAGAGGTAGGGGATGAGAAAGGCCCCTCCCCCGTTGGAGTAGGCCATGTAACTGAAACGCCAGATGTTTCCCAGCCCAATGGCAGAGCCTATGGCCGCCAGGACAAAGCCGAATTGTGTCTGCCATTCCTCTCTCTTGTTTCCGTTCTCCATGCTTCACCTCCCAAATGAAAATGAAGATGCGCTCATTCTCCCCAGCGAAGCTTGGTTCTCAGCACCTCGAAGAAGTCCCTCTGGGGACAATGTATCAGTCTTATCTGGTGAGCAGAGCGCGATAGCTCCACTGTGTCCTTGAACCTCAGTGCAAACCCCACCTGGCCGTCCAGGGTGAGAAAGACGTCTTCGTTCTCGGTGTTCAGGGTCACCTCTATCTTCTCTGCGCTGTCGGGGATAACGATGGGCCGCTGGCTCAGGGTGAAGGGACAGATGGGGTTGAGTATCAGTGCATTGATGGAGGGATGGAGTATGGGACCCCCTGCCGCAAGGGAGTAGGCGGTGGAGCCCGTGGGGGTGGAGATGATTAGCCCATCCGCCTGGTAGGTGGTGAGGTACTTGCCGTCCACCGAGGTGTTCAGTTCTATTATTCTCGCCAGGGTGCCCTTGTGGATCACAGCGTCGTTCAGCACGCTGTACTCGGCGATCCTCTCGCCCTGGCGGTGCACGTGTACCCTGAGCATGCTTCTCTCTTCAAGCTGGTATTTGCCTTCCATCACCTGCTCCAAGAGCGCGTAGAGGTCGTCCAGGGTTACGGCGGTGAGAAACCCCAGGCTCCCCAGATTTGCGGCGAGTATTGGCACCTCCAGGTCTCCCACTATCCTCGCCACGCTCAAGAGGGTGCCGTCTCCCCCAAGAACGATGATGAGGTCGCACTGGTAGGGCACCATAGACTTCTTGCACAACTGTACCTGGTGATTGTCTATCCCCGCCACCAGGGCGGTATCCTCGTCCATCACCAGCTCTATCTCTTGCCCCTTCAGCCATGCCACGAGCTCGTTCACCACTTCGGTGGCAGAGCGCTTGGGCTTTGCTATTATTCCTATCCTGTTGAAAGCTCTCGAATCACTCATCGTTGCCGGTCTCCGTGGCAAGCCTTGGGGTATGCTCGCCCCTGCCTTTCTCCTGGGGGTTGAGAAGCAGGTTGGAGAGTACCCTTGACAGGCCCTTCTCGTCCAGCGGCTTTGTGAGCTTCCCCCCTATGGCCACCGAGATCTCCCCCCTCTCCTCAGAGAGCACCACAACAACCGCGTCTGTCTCTTCGGTCAGCCCTATGGCCGCCCTGTGGCGGGTACCCCAAAGGGAGTTCTCAGGGATAGAGCTGGACAAGGGTAGCACGCACCTTGCGGCGACTATCCTGTCTCCCCGTATCAGGATAGCCCCGTCGTGCAGGGGGGTCCTGGGGTAGAAGATGGTGGCGATGAGGTCCCGGTTCACGGGGCTCGACAGGGGTATGCCGCTCTCGGCGAGGTGGTCCAGCTTGGCGTGCTGCTCAACGGCAATAAGGGCACCCAGGCCCCTTTCGCGGAGGTGGCTCACCGCAGCCACTATCTCTTCCACCACGCGCCTCTTCTGCATCTGGGCCATTGCCGTGAGGGGTGCCGCTCCCATGTCCGCCAGCATCCTGCGCAGCTCGGGCTGAAATAGCACGATGAGGGTGAACAGGCCCACCTGCCACAGGTGTTGGAATAGCCAGTTCACGGTCTGTAGCCTCGCCCACTGCGAGAGAAGGGAGAAGACCACTATTAGAACCAGCCCCACCATCATCCTGAAGGCCCTGGTACCCTTGATGATCAAGATGACCTTGTAGATCACCCAGCTCACCACCAGGATGTCCAGCACGTCGTACCAGTGCATGGAGCTTATGGACCGCGAAAAGGCCTGGATCAGTTCATTCACCTTTTAACCTGAGCCTCCCGTGTTGGTCAGGGCCTCTACCACTTGAAGGGCCTGCCTGCACATCTTTACGTTATGAACCCTGACCACATCAACCCCCTTCAATGCCGCAAACACAGTCACTGCCGTGGTGCCAGCGTCCCTCTCCACGGGTGGCACCCCCAGGATCTGGCCCAGAAAGCTCTTTCGGGAGGGGCCCAGCAGCAAAGGGTATCCCACCCGATGCTTGATTGTGTCTAAGTGGTTGATTAGAGCCAGATTGTCTTCGAACCGCTTCCCGAATCCTATGCCAGGATCCACTATTATCCTCTCTCTCTTTACCCCTGCCTCCACGAGCCTTCTGGCCTGCATCTTCAGAAATGACGAAACCTCTTTCACCACGTCTTGGTAACTGGGAGACCTCTGCATGTTTTTAGGGGTGCCCTTCATGTGCATCACCACCACCC
>CAZQJB010000028.1:0-11587 GCA_964593115.1 uncultured Aquificales bacterium | reverse complement strand
CCTGCCTGGGTCACAGCCCTTTGCCACTCGTCCTTTCACCTCTACCACCACCTGCCGGTTGTTAAGGGTGCTCACGTAGCCATCGAAACAGAAACGGTTAGACTGGTCGCAGATTCGCGAACCCTGATCCAGTATGTAACGCTTGCCGGCAAGGGCACCCTGGGAAAGTCCAATAAAGACCAACAAAAGCGAAAGAAGGATACAGTTTCTTCTGATCATCTTACCTCCCTCAACTCCCTCTCTACTCGCTTCAACAACTTAGCAAGGCGATCTATGCGCTCCTTCGTCTCGCGGCCGTAGGGATGACGGTGCAGGTGCTCCAGCTCCTCATGAAGGCGGTAGAGAACGCCCTCCACCTCAACGAACCTCTCCTGCACCTCTGGGGGTACCGCAGGCTCCATCTCTGGGGCGTGGAACGGGCCAATGGCGTGTGGGGCCAGGTCAACGCTTTCACGCATGGCGGGCAGGTGGGTTCTCCAGCCAAGGCTCTCTTCCACCTTGGCGGCAAAGGCCTGGGACGAGCTCTCTTCGCCGTGGACCACAAAGGTGATTGCAGGGGAGGATTCGAAGCCACCAAGCCACCTGAGCAGCTCTGACTGGTCGGCATGTGCAGAGAAACCACCAAGGGTGTGTATCTTGGCGTTCACCTCTATTTCTTCGCCGTAGATCTTCACCTTTCTGGCACCGTCAACGAGCCTTCTGCCAAGGGTGCCCTGGGCCTGGAATCCCACGAATATCACGTGGGTGTTGTGCCTCCACAGGCCGTGCTTCAGGTGGTGCTTTATTCTCCCCCCGTTGCACATCCCCGAGCCGGCTATGATTACGCACTGGTCCACGTTGTTCAGCACACGAGACTCATCAGACGAGCGCACCATCTTCAGGCCCGGAAAGGAGAAGGGATCGTAATCCCTTCTCATCACCTCCAGGGTCTCCTCGTCGAAACACTCGGGGTGCCTCTCGAATATCTCAGTGGCGGCAATGGCAAGGGGGCTATCTAAAAAGACCGGCAGGTAGGGTATGCGGCCCTTGTTGTGGGCGTTGTTAAGCAGATAGAGCAGCTCCTGTGTCCTGCCCACGGCGAAGGAGGGAATGAGCACCTTGCCCTTCTCTCTGTGGGCCCTGTTGATTATCTCTATCAGCTCATCTTCGCTCTCGCTCTCGTTCTTGTGTAACCGGTTTCCATAGGTTGATTCAACCAGAACAACATCAGCATGCTCTATTGGGGTCGGGTCTTTCAATATCAGCCCGCCGTACCTGCCGAGGTCACCAGAGAAGACCAGTTGCACCACATCCTTATCCTCCTCTACCCTCACCTTCACTATGGCCGAGCCCAGTATGTGACCCGCATCGTGAAAGCTGGCCTTCACACCGGGCACCACCTCAACCTCTTGCCGGTACCTTACGGGGTGAAATAGGGGAAAGGCCTTGGCCGCATCGGCCACGGTGTAGAGGGGTTCCACGGGAGACCTGCCCTTTCTCAGGTTCTTCTTTGAGATGTGCTCTGCCTCCATCTCTTGCAGGTGGGCAGAGTCAAGCAGCATTATCTGGCAAAGCTCCAGGGCCGGGGCGGTACCTATCACCCTGCCAGAGAAACCCAATTTCACGAGCCTTGGCAAAAAACCGCTGTGGTCTATGTGAGAATGGGTGAGCAAGACGGCGTCTATCCCGCTGGGGTCGAATGACAGGGTACGCCAGTTTCTCTCCTCCATGTGACCCTGGAACATGCCGCAATCCACAAGCACCCTTCCACCTGCCGTGTCCATCAGGTAGCAAGAGCCGGTAACCGTCTGTACCCCACCCAAAAAGGTAAGTCTCATGGTCTCCTCCTTAGCGGATCTCAACGTTGTGCACGTCTTCAAGCTCCATGAGAGATGAGGCCACGAAAGAGCCGCCTTTCTTCACGGAGCACTCCCTGCCAGGCAGGGGGCGGATCACCATGTTAATCTCCACCTCTCCCACCTCCGGGTCCCTGTCCACCTCCACAAAGTCTATCTTGAAACAGAGGCGGTTCAACACCTTCTCTATCTCGCCCATGATTGAGGGAGAGTCGTAGGCAGAGACGTAGAGGTGCAGCTTGGGCTTAGTGGCAAGCAGCATTCTCTCGACCCTTCTCAACAGCAGCAGCGAGAATATAACCATGGCGGTGGTGAAGACCGCCCCCTCTGGACACCCCATCCCTGCGGCGAGCCCTATGGCGGCGGTTGTCCACAGGGTGGCTGCCGTGGTTAGCCCCCTCACGTTCACCCCTATCTTGAATATGGCCCCCGCACCTAAAAAACCGATTCCACTAACCACCTGGGCGGCTATTCGGGCAGGATCACCCACCCTCAAGTTACCGTAGTGCCTGGCAGCGTTAATGGAGATGATGCCCAGCAACGCCGAGCCTATGGCCAGTATGATGTGGGTGCGAAACCCCGCGGGCTGGTCCCTTATCTCTCGCTCAAGGCCTATTATCCCCCCAAGCACGAAGGCCAAAAGAAGCCTTAGAATGCTGTCAAAGACGCCTATGGGCATGGGTTGCATCAAGAGACCCCCATCTTTCCAGGATTCAGTATCCCCTTTGGATCGAAGACCCGTTTCAACCCCCTGTGAAGGGTCAGAACCTCGTCAGCAAGTTGTTTCGATAGGTAGGGGGCCTTTGTGGTACCAACCCCGTGCTCCCCCGATATGCTTCCACCCATCTCCACCACGAGGTCGAACAGCTCGTCAACTGCCCTTTGGGCCCGCCCAAAGGCATCGGGGTCGTTCTTGTCGGTCATGATGTTCACGTGGATATTACCGTCTCCCGCGTGACCAAAACAGATTATTGGAAGCCCGCACCGCCTCTCTATCCCGGCAATGCCCTCCAAGGCGTCGGCAATCAGGCTTCTGGGAACCACCACGTCTTCGTTTATCTTTGTGGGGGCAATGTGGACAAGGGAGGGAGAGATGGCACGCCGCGCCCTCCACAGGTGCTCCCTCTCGTCATCGTCCTCTGTCACCCGGCACCTGCCCCCCATCTTTTCCACAACCTCTCGGCAACCCTCTGCCTCCACCCTGGCGCTGGGGCCGTCTGTCTCCACGAGAAGCACAGCCTCTATCCCTGGCTCAACCTCCACCTGGGCGTGTGTGGAGACCGCCTCGAGGGCGCTGCGGTCTATGAACTCCATGGTGGAGGGTATTATCCCCCTGGACAGCACCTGGGAAACAGCCCTTCCCGCATTACGGCGACTACTGAAGGAGGCGAGAATGGTGCTTCTTCCCACGGGAAGGGGAAGCAGTCGAAGCAGTATCCTGGTGACCACCGCCAGGGTACCCTCAGAGCCCACTATCAGCCCCGTGAGATCGTACCCCACCACGTTCTTCACCACCTTTCTGCCGGTAACCATCACCTCTCCCGAGGGCAAGACCGCCTCGAGGCCCAGAACGTAGTCCCGGGTCACCCCATACTTTACCGCCCTTGGTCCCCCAGCGTTCTCTGCAACGTTGCCCCCAAGGGTGCAGAAAGAGAGGCTTGCAGGATCAGGAGGATAGAAAAGCCCCACCTTCTCTACCCTCTCCTGGAACTGCCCGGTAACCACCCCGGGCTCCACCCAGGCGGTGAGGTTATCCCGGTCTATCTCGATCACCCTGTTCATCCTCTCTGTGGAGAGCACGATACCGCCCTTCACGGGCAAAGAGCCTCCACTGAACCCCGAGCCCGCTCCCCTCGGCACAACGGGAACCCCGTGCTCGCTGGCAACCCTCATGGCCTCTGACACCTCGGAGGTGGCAGAGGGAAAGAGAACGGCCCAGGGCATGAACTCCTCTCCAGTGGCATCGTATGAGTAGAGCAGAAGGCTTGCGTTGTCTGTGAGCACCTTCTCTCTTCCCAGGGCTGCCCTAAGGGCTTCGATAACCTTGGTCTTATTCTCCATACAACTATTTCTATTCCCAAATCGGTACCAGGGCCAGTCCCTCTTCTCCCTAAGGTACCTTTTTCTTCAACAACGCCGAGAGGTTCTCCATGTGCCAGGCGGCCCTGAGGTGCCATTCTGTCTCACCCTTGCAGATATGCTTCAGTGCCCTGTTGAGCCTCTTTGCGTGAAAGACCGCCTGGAAAAAGGGTAGAAGGGCCCTCTCGTCTTCAGAGACAGGCCTCGTATCCCGGTATCCATCCCAGAATGCATCGGTAACGGCGGCAGACCTGCCAGGAGCCTGGCGAAACAGCATGTCTATTGCAGAGACCACGTCCTCGAGGGCAAAGGCGTAACGCAGCCTCACAAGGTCGAGCAATAGAAGCTCGTTACCTGTCATGCCCATGTTGGCAAGGGCAATGTCACCGTGAATCAGGCTGTACCCCACCCGCTCAAGGTCCAGCAATGCAGGCTCCCAAGACCTGACCCAATCCTCTATGCCTGGACCAAGGCAAACCCCAAAGTGTCTCTCCCACCTCTTGACCCGCGAGAGGGTATTTTCGAGCAGCCGGGAGGAGTAGCTGCCACGGGAGGGAAGAAAGAGCCCACCCCACCTACCACGGCAAATCCGGTGGAGCCTGCCAAGGCACCTGCCAAGCGCCAAGGCAAGAGGGGAAGAGATACCCTTCACAGGTGAGACCCTCTCCTCCACAGAGAGGGCCAACACCCCTTTGGCCGCCAGGTGGGGGGTGGTAAAAAGGAAGACTAGACGCGGAATCCTCACCCCTGTACCATCAAGCATCTGGTAGGCCCTTAGGTACCTGACCACCCTCAGGGGGTCACCGAACACCCTGAAGGCAAGGCCCCCTCCTTGCTGGTTAACCAGGAAGACCATGGCCTTCTTTCCCCTGCCAACCGGGGTTACCACCGCCCCGGGCAATAGAAGGCCCCTCGACCTGCCCCAGCCCTCAACAAGGGGCAGCATGGAGGCCCTTAACCGCTCAATTCCCTTCACGGCCAAGCACCTGCCTGTAGAACTCCACCATCTTAGCCATGCGGCGCTCCACCGAGAAGGCCTGCTCAACCAGTCGGCGTCCCCTCTTGCCCAGGCACACCCTCAGCCTGGGAGTCGTAGCTATGCACCCCACCGCATGGGCCAGGCCCTCTCCCCCTGGGCCCAAAAGCAAGCCCGTGTGGCCATGCAACACCACCTCGGGGTTACCGGCAACGGGGGTTGCCACCACAGGAACCCCGCAGGCGAGGGACTCCCTAATCACCCCGGGCATGCCTTCGCCTCCGGTGGATAGGTTCACCGTGAGGTCACAGGCGGCCATCACCCTCTCCACGTCCTCACGGTATCCAAGAAGGTGGAAACGTCCAGATAACCCCCACTCTTCAACCACGCCGAGCAGGGCTCGTCGCACCTTGGGCTTCTCCCCCCCTGCAAACACGCAGTGTATGCAGGTATGCTTAGCCATGAGCGGGGCCATGAGCCTTGCGAAACCAAGGTGGTTCTTCCAAGGCCTCATGGCGGCCACAAAGCCCACCACGAAGGCGTTGGCAGGTATGCCCAGCTCATCCCTTATCCCCCCTTGCCTGACTGGGGAGAAACGATCGAGGTCAACAGAACCGTGCACCACCCTCACCTTCTCTGGCGAGAGACCGTCTGAGACCAGCACCCCCTTGACGGAGTGGGATACAGCCACCACTCCCCTGGTGAGGGGCAACCTGTAACGCCACCGGTTCCAAGGTTCCAGGGGAAAAGAGACCCCCCTGTTGGCCACCACTGCGGGGGAGGATGGCAGCAACAGGGCCGCCCCCAACGAGAGGGAATGGGCAAGCCCCTTGTGGGCGTGGAGAAGGTCTATGCCCCGTCGCCTCACCAGGTTGGTAAGGGAGAGGAGTGAGAAGATGTCCCACTCGCCCCTCATGGGAAGTGGCTCGAAGGGCACCCCCATCTCCCCGCTTCTGCGCCGGCAACTGCCCTCTCCCCGGGCAGAAAAGAGGGCATCTATCCCCATTGAGCGAAGGGCCGAGGCAAGCTGCAGGGCTTGCAGCCCACCTCCGCTGTCGCAGCCCTTTCGGGAGATAATCTGAAGCACAGATAACCGGGTGTCTTCTCCTTGCGGCCCGCAAAAACGCCCAACCAGGCCGACAAACCTGTCTGCCTTCTCCTTCAACGTGAATCTATTGAGGACCCTCTCTCTGCCCCTTGCCCCCATGGACGCTACAAGCCTGGGGTTGACGGCCATGGAAAAGAGGGCAGCGGCCAGGTCTTCACCCTCTGCCACCAGGCCGCAACCCTCACATGTCTCCGAAAGGTCGCCCACCGGGGCAACCACCACGGGCACACCGCAGGCCATGGCCTCGAACACCGTGCGACAAGAGGGATCAGAGCCCGCAGATAGGTAAACCAGGGCGTGAAACGAAGAGAGTAGCCCGGGGTAGTCCTCGACCCTCTCTCTCAGTATCTCCAACCTGGGCTCAACCCCCAGTTCACGGGCCGCACCTTGCAGCTCGTGCAAGAGTTCACCGTTGCCCACCAATAGCAGTCTGTGCCTTGCGGCAAGACGGGCAGAGGCCTCGATCAACCGTCTATGCCCGCGGCCCGGTTTCAGGCGCGATACCATGCCCACCGTGAAAACCCCGGGACGCCTCCCATTGGTAGAAAATGCAGCGGCATCAACCCCTCCATAAACCACCCCGGCCTTCTCACTGGCCCAACCTGCCTCTACCGAGTGCCAGCTGAAGAGCACCAGGTCAGTTAGTCCCAAGAGAATGGAGTCAACGCCCGAGGGGGGATGGAGTTTGGGCCACACCCTTACCCTGAACACCCCAATGCCCAGGGAGAATAGAGAGAGAAGGTGGTCCCTCGACCTGTGGCAGACCAGTACATCCCCAGGCCTCAGGCAAAAGGGCAAGCGCCAGAGGGGCCAGAGCGCCTCTATTCCATACCCGCGGGCCGCCCTGGCAAGGGAGCCATCACCCTGCACAACCATGGTCACAGAGAAACCTGCCAATGCCAGGCCCCTTGCAAGGGAGAGGGCCATGGCCCCTGTTCCCGTGGTCTTACTGTTGTTAACGGCAACCACGAAACGAGTGGGGCAAAAAGCCAACCTCACCCCTCCCCTAACACCTGTCTGAAAACAGAGCGGATCCTCGCCGTGTGCTCACCGTACTCCTCCAGCAGCCCCTCCTCGTCATGGTAGCCCATGGCCCTGGCCAGCACCCGCCTCCTTTTGGGGTCGTCTGGTAGCTTCGAGACCGGAAGGTCGAAGAGTATCCTCAGCCACATCTCGGCAATTCGCAAGAAACGGTACCCCGATTTCAAGCAATAATACAGGCTCTCAGGAAGAATACCAAACCTGTAGAGCCTGGCCATCGCCTGAAGCGAAGAGTTTGCGGTTCTCAGGCCGTGGAACCTGTGGCCGTGGAGCAGCCTAAGGTACTGTACGATGAACTCCACGTCCACAAGACCACCGGAGCTGTACTTCAGGTGGTGGGCAGAGCCCCTGGCCAGTTCCCTCTCCATGCGAAGCCTCATCTCTACCACCTTCTTAGCCATCTCGGGGATGGGCCGGGGGGTGTAGATGGCACGGTGGATCAACTCAACTGCCCTCTCCCTGACCTCCCTGTCGCCAGCCACTCCACGGGCCCTGGTGAGGGCCTGGAACTCCCAGAGCTGGGCATGCCTTGACAGGTAACCATGAAGGGTCTTGAGCGATGTGACGATCATACCCTGCTCACCGTAGGGCCTGAGTCTCAAGTCCACCTCGAAGAGCCTGCCCTTACCGGTCTGCTCAGAGAGTACCTTAACCAGGCGGGCGATACCCTTCTGGGTCTCGGCAGAGGGGTCATCTTCTGTAACGAACATCAGGTCGAGGTCTGAGTGGTAGATAAGCTCCCTGCTGCCCAGCTTGCCCAGGCCTAACACCCCCACTTCCTGGGAGACCTGACCCTCATGATGAGCAGCCCCAACAAGGGTAGAGAGAACCGCCTGTGCCAGCACGGTCCATCTCTGGGTCACCCACTGTATCCCCTTCTCGTGGAAGAGGTGTCCAACACCCACCCTCAGCACCTCTCGCAATAGCCCCTCCCTTAGCACCTCTGCCTTCTCCTCAAGGGTGCGTGCCCCTTGTATGTCCCACATCCTCTCCACCTCGTTCACCAGCTCCTCGAAGGCAGGGGGCAACTCCACGAAATAGGGCTCTTCAAGGTAGTCCATTATCCCTGGGTTTAGCACCAGAACGTTGGTGAGGTACCTGCTGGTACCGAAGATCTTCAGCAGAAGCTCCACCAATCCCTTGTTCTCGCCAAGAAAGGAGTAGAAGGTATGTATGCTCTCCCTCCACGCCTGGGAGAGACGCTCAAGCCCCTCTATGGCCCCGTCGGGATCCGGGGTGAGGGCGGCCACTTCCACCGCCTGGCGAGCGAGAGAGGTGGCGAGCTCTCCTGTCAACTGCACCGGCGGCTCAATGAAGAGCCTGGTCAACACCCCAACAGAGCCTGGAACATTCGAAAACCCCTTGGACTCCAAGACCCTACCCAGACCTTCTCCGTTGAGCATCGAGCACATCTCTCCCTCGTCCTCTCTCCGGAAGAAATGGGAATAAACCCCGTAAACCGCCCTGGTATGCCGCTGAAAGTCCAGGTCGAACCCCTCCAGCGAGGGATACTCACCCATCATCTTGGCTATCCGCTCCCTCTCGAAAGGTTCGTCGGGCAACCTGTGGGTCTGGATACAGTTCACCATCTGCAGACGGTTCTCAAGCCTGCGCAGAAAGAGGTACGCCTCTCTCAATACCTGGCAATCGTTATCTGGAAGTAGGGACAAGCGCTGGATAATATCGAGGGCCTTCATGGTCCCCTGCACTCTCAGCTCTGGTATCTTGCCCCCGTTCAGAAGCTGTATGGTGTTCACCACGAACTCTATCTCCCGGATTCCTCCCCTGCCCAGTTTCACGTCGAGGTGTGAGCCCTTCTTGCACATCTCGGCATCAATGCGCATCTTCATCTCGCGCATGGAGTCGATGACGCCGGCATCAAGGTACCTGGGATAAACAAAGGGCCTCAGGGCCTCTCTGAACTCCTCGGCCAGGCCCTCGTCACCGGCCACCCCACGGGCCTTCACCAGCATGGCCCTTTCCCATTCCCTGCCGTAGCTCTCGTAGTAGAGCTCGTAGCTCAAAAGGGGCAGGGCTATCTCTCCTTTGGTGCCATCAGGGCGTAACCTAAGGTCAACCTTGTAGCACTGGCCCACCTCGGTCATGGCCGAGAGATAACCGGTGAGCAGCTCGCAAAGCCTTACGAAGAACTGGTGGTTGCCCACCACCCTGGGGCCCGTTGTCTCCCCCTTTTCCGTGCCGTAAACGTAAACTATGTCGATGTCTGAGTGGTAATTGAGCTCGCGTCCACCTAACTTGCCTAGGCCGATCACCGAAAAAGGAACGGGCTCTCCCCTATCGTCCCGGGGTTCACCGTAGATGGAGAGGCACCTCTTGTAGGCCACATTGAGCATGGCAGCCACCACATGGTCGGCAAGCCGGCTGAGATCGGCAAGTATATCCTCTACTGGTGCCTGCCAGAGCAGATCCCTGATGCCTATGCGCAGGTGCTCCTTCAGTTTCGTCCTCCGGATTGCCTGTAGGGCATCATCCTCGCCTTCTGGAAGGTGAGAGAAGAGGTCAGCGTAGTCAGGTGAAGCCAACCCCCCATCGGTTAGTAAAAACTCTTTGAGCCATTGGGGACTCCTTGAAAGGTGCCCCCCTATGTAACCACCTGAGCCCAACAGAAAGAGAAGAGGCCCTTCAAGGCCACCAACCTTAACCTCTCTCACCAGTTCCGGGTAGGCCGAGGAAAGGTCGTTCCAGAAGGCCCTGGCAAGTCCGGGATCAGGGGGATCGAGGTACGGGGGTAACCCTTGCAGGCCCACCCTAATCTCCTGTCCTCTGGCCCTTCCTGCCACGCATGCGCTGGAAACGAAGGATCACGAAGAGCGATACGAAGTAGGTGATCACAGAGGCCACCACCCCCACCAGCAGGCTGCCCACCACGAAGGGCACGCCCTCGTGCATCAGCAGGGGAGGCAGCGATGAGAGCCAGTCCCTCCATCCCGCATGAAGCAGGATGTGCATGAATCTGTTCACTGCATGGGGGTCGTAGGCTATCCCAAAGGGTCTCATCACCACCCTGCCCACGAGGTAACAGAAGGTGGATACAGGAAGCACGGTCCAGGGGTTGTTCATCCATGCCCCGGCAAACACCAGTGGAAAGTTGAGCCTGAAGAGCCAGACCACGATCACCACCTCTACCGTGTGAAGGCCATAGGTGGGGTTGAAAGCTATCAGTATGCCCACTGCAAAAGATAGTGCCCTCTTGTGGGGAGACACAGACATTGAGAAGAACGCCTCTTTGAATGCCTTGAAACTGAAGGCCTTCTTGAACGACCCCGCGTTGAGGGTGGAGCCGTTCTTCTCTATTTTGCCCGCCTTAGCCATTCAGAAGTGCTTGAACCCTTCGGGATTTAAGGGCCTGCGCTCTCCACCTCCGTCCTCCACGAACAGGCCCTCGCCCTCTTCCACCCTGCCGATGATGGTGATCATCTCTCTCAGCCTCTCCTGGATACCTGCAAGACGAGGCACCTTCAATGGAGAAAGGGTGAAAAGCAACTGGTAGTCCTCGCCCCCGTGAAGGGCGTAGAATAGGGGTTCGTGTGCAAGGCCCTGGGGAACCTGGGGCAAGGGTATGGTATTCTCTTCAAGTAAGATTGCCACACCGCTCTCTTGGGCAATCTTGCCACAGTCCCAGGCAAGGCCGTCGCTGGTGTCTATCATGGCTGTGGCTATCCCCTCCTCTGCCAAGGCCCTGCCCAGCTCCACCTTGGGAGTGGGATCCAGGTGGGCCCTTATTGCCCTGTCAGCCACCCTGAAGTCCATTCCCCTTTCCAGGGCCTCAAGGCCTACGGCAGAGAGGCCAGGAACCCCCGATATGGCCACCAGGTCACCGGGGCGGGCACCGCTTCTTAACACCGGGGAGTTCAAGGCCCTTCCTACCAGGGTTATGGAGACGGTGAGCTCCCTGGAGATACAGGTGTCTCCACCCACAAGCTGTACCCCAAATGCCTGGGCCGCGCTGTCTAACCCGGCATAAAGGGCATCTATCTCTTCAGTGAAGAGGGAGGGGGGAAGGCCCAATGAGAGGGTGTAAAAGAGTGGGACACCCCCCATGGCGGCAATGTCACTCAGGTTCACGTTAAGGCTCTTTCTGCCCAAAGAGAAAAGGTCTGTCCACTTCAGCCTGAAGTGGGTGCCCTCCACCAGCATATCGGTGGTGATAAGGCCCCCTCCCTGGGATGGCAGAGAGAAGAGTGCGCAGTCGTCGCCTATCCCAATCCCCACAGGTGAAGAGACACCAGAGTGGGTGTCCCTGACCCTCTCGATAAGTCCAAACTCCCCTATCTCTTCGAGCCTTGCCGTGACCACCCTCCTTTTGCCCTTGTCACGCAATGTTGAAAGGCATACTAATAAGAAAAGCCTGCAATGGGAAGGGAGTGGTATGCAGAAAGGCGGTGCCGACGAGAGGATTCTCGTAGTCTCTCCCCCAGCCGTTTCCGAAGGTGGTGTATCCAGAATAGTTACCGCATTGGAGAAGGGAGGAAACTACAGGTGCACAACGGTGAAGACCGGCGAGGTGGATGCTGCCCTTGAAGAGGG